>CAZRNJ010000239.1:0-4115 GCA_964601385.1 uncultured Bacteroidales bacterium
AGGCTCTGCTGGAGAGCAACTTGTAAGGAATAGTTTATCCAACGATGAAAATATGAAGGGAATATTGAATAATATTCCTTCCATTAATAAATTATCATTGTTGAATATTCCTTAAAAAACTCATTTTTTTCAGGAGTCAATAGACCTAAACTTCTGAGAAAAAATCATCCAATTATATGGGGTCTAAGACAAAACCAGGGAAATATCATCCATAAAAATTACTATCTTTGCTAAAATAAACCGCGATTTTGCAATAAAAATTCCTTATATACTATTAAAAACCAACATTTCTGTTGCATTAACCTTGTCTGCTGACAGGCAGGGCGCTAAACCTGGGATAAAACCATAAATAATTATTCTGCAAAAATTCAAACGACTATAAACCCATTAATTCCCGAATTAAAAACACAGAAATTATTCAGAAAACTAAAAAAAACATAAAATGTTTCAATAGAATGAAATTTGAAAGTTGTATTTTTTTACTACAAATAAGCTAAATAATACCATTTTAATTAATATCGGTACTCATGATGAAGTATATTAACTACAACCCACTAATAATTTACCCATTGACAAATCATGTTTTATCATGCCGCTGATCTATCGCAAAGAAGTTGCATCAGAATGCATCCTTGGATTATGGGAGATTTCAGAGAATTATGACTCCTTATTTAAGTCCCTTGCGCTTACTCCCGACGAGCTGTATACACTGAACAGTTTCCAGAACCACCGGCGCAAAATCGAATGGCTGAGCGTACGGGTTCTTATGAATACGCTTGCCGGGTACGAATGCCGCATTTTGTATACCGAAGAACGTAAGCCATACCTGCAAAATAACGACTGGAACATCAGTATTTCCCATTCCCAAAACCTCACATCTATTCTTATGGCTAAAAAGAAAAAACCAGGTATTGATCTCGAATATATGTCCCATAAAATTAATAAGGTGGCCTATAAATTTATCCACGAGAAAGAATTTATTTCCAGTATTCCCGAAAAAGAAATTTATCATCTCTATATCCACTGGTGCGCGAAAGAAGCCATCTATAAACTATGTGATAAAGAAGATATCAATTTCAAAGAAAATATATTTATATCTCCTTTCGATCCGGTTGACAACGGACAGATCAATGCTTTACTCTCGAACAAAAATGGCAGGAAACAATTTACGCTGCACTATTTCAAAAAAGAAAACTATATCATTGTATATTGCATACATCCCTGTTAAATGATTTTAACCGGATTAGGATAATCCAGTATATTTGCATCACAGGAAATAAATAAAAATGGCTCTTTTATCCAATATAAACGAATGCCGGAAAACAGGCCGCAAATTATTTTCACTACTGATTGATCCGGACAAATATCAGGATGCGGCACTGATGAATGCAATAGATGCGGCCAATGATTCTGATGTTGATTTTTTTCTCATTGGCGGAAGTTTAACAGCCGGCGCCATAGATGATACCATCACGTTCATTAAAAAACATTCCTCCCTGCCTGTAATCCTCTATCCCGGCAATTTGCTGCAATTATCCACACGCGCCGACGGAATTCTTCTATTGTCACTGCTTTCGGGTCGCAATGCCGACCTGCTTATCGGTAATCATGTAATTGCTGCTCCGCTATTGAAAAAAAGCCGTATGGAAATTATCCCCACCGGCTATATCCTGGTAGGCAGCGGAACCCCCACTTCTGTCGAATACATGAGCCACACAATGCCAATTCCTGCTCATAAGCCCGATATCATTGCTGCTACCGCCATGGCCGGCGAGATGCTCGGATTTAAACTCATCTATCTTGAGGCCGGCAGCGGTGCCAGCCAGGCCATCCAATCAACCGCCATCAGCCATGTACGCAAAAATATTGACATCCCGCTGATCGTGGGCGGCGGTATTAATACGCCCGAACAGGTTATGAATGCCTTCTCGGCCGGCGCTGATATCGTTGTTGTTGGCACTGCCATTGAAAAAAATATCACATTACTCAAAGATATTTCTGCAGTAACCAAACGATTTTTTCCATCCAATTAATCCATCCCCGATTGAAAAAACGATTCATTACCAATCTCGGTCTGCTGCTGCTGCTTAACCTGCTGATCAAACCATTCTGGATATTCGGTATTGACCGTAGTGTGCAAAACATTACAGGAACAGAGAACTATGGTATGTTTTTCTCCCTTTTAAGTTTTTCTCTCTTGCTGAATATCATTCCCGATTTTGGTATCAGCAATTTTAATAACCGCGAAACAGCCCGGGACCACCAAAGTGTGCATAACCATTTTTCATCGTTTGTGGCATTAAAAATTGTTTTGTCTGTCATTTACATCCTTTGCCTGCTAACCATTGCTCTGTTACTAAATTATGATAACCGGCAGTTATACCTGCTTATGTTTTTGGCTTTGAACCAGATATTGTCATCATTTATACTGTATGTCCGTTCGAACATCAGCGGTATGCAATATTTTAAAACCGATAGTTTTTTATCTGTCCTCGACCGCACATTCATGATTATCATCTGTATGTTTCTTCTCTGGGGACAAAGCAGCAATCATGTCTTCCGTATCGAATGGTTTGTGTATGCGCAAACCGTATCGTATATTCTGGCTCTGCTGATATCACTCATTACACTGCTGTCCCTTACCGGCCGTCTGTCTTTGCATCTCCAGACTGCCGGTATGATTAGTATCCTTCGGCGCTGCGTGCCCTTTGCACTGCTTACACTGCTGATGGCTGTATACTACCGCATTGACTCGGTAATGCTCGAACGGTTGCTCCCCGATGGTCCCACACAGGCCGGTATCTATGCTCAGGCCTTTCGTATCACCGATGCCCTCATCCAGTTCGCTGTATTATTTGCTACCCTGTTGCTACCTATGTATTCAAAAATGATTAAACAAAAAGAACGGGTGGACCAACTCACCACGCTGGCTTTTAATCTGCTGCTCTTCCCTTCCGTAATTCTGGTGGTTGCTGCCGGTTTCTGCTGCCGCGAAATCATGGATATGCTCTACCACTCAACTACACCATGGTCCGGCACCATACTCGTTATTTTACTTGTCAACTACTTATTTATCTGCGTCTCATATATCTTCGGCACCCTGCATACAGCCAACGGAAACATCGGGTTACTTAACCGTATTGCTGCCGCAATGGTGGCCATTAACATCGTACTCAATTTAGTGCTTATTCCCCGTTGGCAGGTAATGGGCGCTGCTGTGGCTTCCCTTATAACGCAGGCATCCTCGGCTCTCTTGCAAACAATATTTGCTTTTCGCTGGTTTAAATTTTCAATTTCAAAACGCAAAAGCGCTTTATTTTTGCTGTTTATCCTTCTGCTGATGACCGCCGGTTTCGGCTTCCGGATGCTCTCTTTACCAACGGTAGCTGTATTTGGCGGAACATTATCAACCGGACTGGGTCTTGCCATTTTATTCGGGCATCTGAACCCACGATTATTATCGGAGATATGGAATGCGCGTTCTTTACTCCCCCGGCACGCTGATCAAACCTGAACATCCGCAATTCAGTCCGTCTGTCGAAAAATCAATACAGGATTAAATTTTATATATCATTCCTTATTTCAAGGGCTGCTCCTCAGCCATCAGCCGCTGCGATTCCCTGAATTCATCAAGGGTCGCTTCCAATTCCCTGATTGATTTATTACGGGATCGGATCATGGAAAGAAATAGAAAAAATACGGCTGCAATGCCAAGCATACTTCCAAGGAGAATCCAAATAATGAGCGGCTGTTGAAGGCGCATCCATAAAAAATTTAATTCTGCATTTCCGGGATTCTGTATTGCTATGATTAGCAAAATTAACAAAACAATACTGATAATCAGTAATGAATATTTCATGATGGGGTTTTTATTTATTTGAAATAAACGTCAATTATATTATGCAGCTGTTACCTACTTGTATAACCCTGGCCGGCACAATTCCTGTATCTGCGAACAGAAATACAATCACAGGCATGATACTCCGGATAAACCCTGATTGAACAATAATTATACCGCCTGGCTCTTGCATCGGCCGGCAAAAATTACAACATACAAATAACACTAATCCTTTCATAATCAATCGTTTTTTTATACTTAACTTTTTAAAAATAAT
>CAZRNJ010000240.1:0-4096 GCA_964601385.1 uncultured Bacteroidales bacterium
TTACGGGATACACAGAGGATGAAAAACTCTCGTATTTTTATACAAAACTCAACCGTCCCATCCGTATCTGCGGCATGGTAAAAAATGAAGGCGACACGGGCGGAGGCCCCTTCTGGACGCGTAATAGCGATGGAACAGTTTCGCTCCAGATAGCCGAAACATCACAACTGAATCTGACCGACGAAAAAGTTAAAACCATTTTTACTTCTGCCACGCATTTTAATCCTGCCGACTTTGCGCTATGCACCAACGATTATAAAGGAAATAAATTTGACCTGATGAAATACCGCGATGCAGACACCGGCTTTATCTCAAAAAAATCAAAAGACGGCCGCGACCTTAAAGCACTCGAACTACCGGGATTATGGAATGGATCAATGTCGGACTGGATTACTATTTTTGTTGATGTCCCACTGATTACCTTTAACCCTGTCAAATCAGTTAACGACCTGCTGAAGCAGGAACATGCAGGATAGAGTGCCTTAATTTATAAGTTCAAAAGATTATCCTGATTTGAAGGATTATGCCGATTAAAATTTTAATTCTTACGCCTTGCGCGGATGAATTGTAAATATTCTAAAGCGTTTATCAGTTAAGATTAATCAACTGATAGATTAGGGTTGAAAGTGTTCGACTAATAAGTCCGGGGTTTAAATTAAGCACGAAAAATATGATTTTTCATTAACATTTCTTAAAAAATATGGTCAATAATTGAAAAAATGTTATTTTTATCTCAGTTTTAACTAAAAAACAATAAGAAATGTCGAAATTAATCATTCCTTCGGGTTATAAGCCAATACTTGATCTGAAACACACAGAAAAAGCCATCGAGTTAGTGAAAAACACTTTCCAGACAAGCTTAACTCTTGAACTGCGGTTACGGCGGGTTACCGCACCTCTCTTTGTACTAAAAGGCACAGGCATAAACGATGACCTGAACGGCATTGAGCGAAAAGTATCGTTTCCCATCAAAGATATGAATGAGAGTGTTGCCGAAGTGGTAAACTCATTAGCCAAATGGAAGCGGATGGCTTTGGCCGATTACGGCATACAGCATGGTTACGGCATACTCACAGATATGAACGCTATTCGACCAGACGAGGAACTCGACAACCTTCATTCAATTTATGTTGACCAGTGGGACTGGGAAAGGGTAATCTCCAAACAGGAACGTACGCTTGATTTTCTGTATTTCATCGTGAAAAAAATCTACGAGGCATTAAAACGAACTGAATACATGATTTATGAGCATTTTCCGGAGATAATACCTGTGCTTCCCGAGAAAATTGAATTTTTACATGCTGAAGAATTACAGCAGCAATATCCCAACCTTAATCCGCGCGAACGGGAAGCGAAAGCGGCCGAGAAATACGGTGCTATCTTCGTGATTGGCATCGGCGGCGCGCTGGCTGATGGTGAGCCGCATGATGGTCGTGCCCCTGATTATGACGACTGGACAACGCCGACAAAAAACGGCTTCAAAGGACTCAATGGCGACATCATACTTTGGAATCCTATACTGAAAATGCAATTCGAAATCTCATCCATGGGTATACGGGTTGACAAAGAATCGTTGTTGCGGCAATTAGAGATAACAGGAACCACCGACCGCAAAAACCTGTTGTTCCATCAACGGCTGTTGGATGACCAATTGCCATTATCAATTGGCGGAGGACTTGGACAATCGCGCATTTGCATGTTCCTGTTGCGCAAAGCCCATATCGGTGAAGTGCAGGCCAGCATCTGGCCTCAGGACATGATTGCCGAATGCCGAAAAAATAATATCGTAATTGTTTAGCTGCCGCTATTCTTTCTTCTCTTTACTGAACAGCACCGGATAATCGTTCCGGTAAAAAAATAAAGCCACCTCGGCATAGGTGAATGGGTTCTCACGCTTAATACCATACGGAAAACTTTTTCGGCTGATCCATTGCACCACTTCACTCGAGTCGCATAAAAAATCGTGATTATACGCCGAACAGATAAAAGCAATTTTATCGTCAACTGCCATGGACGACAAAGAGAAACGACTCTCAACAATCTTTGTAAATGCAGTAACATAGCGGGTTTGCCATATCCATGATTTCAGCCGCTTTAGCCGTTCGGCGCGAATCTGTTCATCACCTGTCACATCATACGTGTACAGGTGCGCATACACCGATGCCAGCGAAGGTGTTGATTGAATAAATGATTCGACTTTTTCGGCAAACGTGGGCTTAATCTGATACATACCGATAGAAAAAAATTTACCCCGCGGATCATCTCTGATATACATCAACTCATTGGCTTTGGTCTCAAAATAATCTTTCCACATCGAAAAGCGGATCAATTCCGGAAAAATCACCGAGACAACCACATCGGTATTGCCACCTTCAAAATCAATCAAGCGGGTGAGCCGATCCGAATTATGCTTCACGAACCGGATCGCATCTTCATACCTGCCCGAAAAATGCTGTCGCGGATCGGTTTGCGCGCTGATGAAAAACAGTATCGGTAAAAACAGATATTTCAAGCTTAGAAAAAAAGCCCTGCCACAGATGATAACAGGGCTGATCAATAAACATTACTTTTTACGAATAGCAGTGATACCCGGCAAGTCTTTACCCTCAATATATTCGAGCATAGCGCCGCCGCCGGTAGAAACATAGCTAACCTTATCAGCCAGCTTATTTTTGTTTATAGCAGCCACTGAGTCGCCACCGCCAATCAAGCTGTATGCGCCTTTAGCAGTTGCATCGGCAATGGCTTTAGCCACAGCGGTTGTTCCGGCAGCAAACTTCTCCATTTCAAACACGCCCATCGGCCCATTCCAAAGAATCGTTTTTGACTGTGCAATTACATCCGAGTAGATCTTTATTGTCTCGGGGCCAATATCCAGTCCCATCCATCCATCGGGTGTCTGATTAATTTTAGTGATATTAGTATTCGCTGACGGCTCAAACTTATCACCATTGACAGCATCTACGGGTAATAATAATTTCACTCCTTTTTCTTTTGCTTTGGCAATGATGTTGAGTGCCAGATCGAGCTTGTCTTCTTCACAAAGCGATTTGCCAATTTCACCGCCCTGGGCCTTGATGAAGGTATATGTCATGCCTCCTCCAATCAACAGATTATCTACCTTATTCAGCAGGTTTTCAATAACCAGAATTTTATCTGAAACCTTCGCTCCGCCCATAATTGCAGTAAATGGTTTTTGTGAATTATGCAACACCTTATCGAGAGCATTCAGTTCGCTCACAATCAGGTATCCGAACATCTTATGGTCATCGCTGAAATGATCGGCAATAAGCGCCGTTGAACCATGCGCGCGGTGCGCCGTCCCGAAAGCATCGTTTACATAACAATCGGCATAACCGGCAAGCTGTTTTACAAAACCCTTTTGTTTCTCCTTCACTGCAGCTTTGGCAGCTTTCTTCTCTTCATCGGTTGCCGTATCGGGCAAATTAGGTTTACCCTCTTCCTCTTCGTAAAAACGAAGATTTTCGAGCAACAGAATTTCGCCCGGTTTAAGCGAGCTGGATAATGATTTGGCTGATTCACCCATGCAATCATCGGCAAACTTAATCTCTTTGCCCGTTAACGCCGATAATACAGGGATTACATGCTTTAAAGATGATTTTTCTTCAGGTCCTTTCTTTGGCCGTCCAAGGTGCGACATCAGGATAGCTGAGCCACCATCGGCTAAGATTTTTTTTATAGTAGGCAATGCTCCACGGATACGTGTATCATCTGTAACCTTTAATGTGGCCTTATCCAGTGGTACATTAAAATCAACACGTACGATTGCCCGTTTGTCTTTAAAATTAAATTTTTCAATAGTTTGCATAGTATTTATTTTAAATTAATAAATCGGTCTGTTGCAGACAAATGTAAAAAAAAGATTCAACTTTTACACGTGGTTTTGCGGCTTTTGCTAATGTATTCTGCAACGTAAGATAACTATTGAGCATCAGGATTATTTACTGTTATTGTAACAGATCTGAATAACTGCAAAATTGTTGAATCAATTCATTTAACCCATATTTCAATTAAACTCTGATTTTTCTTCCGAAAATTTCTTCTCCGACAAGCAATACAAATCCATACGATATAT
>CAZRNJ010000241.1:0-4084 GCA_964601385.1 uncultured Bacteroidales bacterium
CCAGTTGGACGAGGTTGTGAACCTGTTTAAGACAATTGCCATAGACGGACTTGTTGTAGCGAACACCACACGCGGCAGGGAACAACTAACCATCAGCGATGAGGAGATCCGCAAGATAGGACAGGGTGGACTAAGCGGGGCGCCGCTCAAACATCGTTCAACAGAGATGATACGCTATATCTGTGAACAGTCCGATTCAAAAATACCGATTATGGCCTCAGGTGGAATCATGACGCCTGCCGATGCCATTGAAAAAATCAATGCCGGCGCTACGCTGGTGCAGGTTTATACCGGCTTTATTTATTACGGTCCTTCAATCGTTAAAGATATTAACCTGGCAGTGCTGCATAGCCGTCGGCTGGTCAGGAACTGATAATCTGCCGGATAACCTCTCTGTTTATAGTATTATCAATAGATTTTCCCTGCGGCGTATATAAATATTCGATTTGTTTTTTATAGCATTCAATAATCTTTGGCCGGACAATTTTCAGCGTGCTGTTCATCATCTTATTCTCCTCGGTAAACCCTTCAGCCAGCAGAGCCACAGCTACAGGCAGCCACCGTTCGGGGAAAAGCCCCTGGTGCCGACCTCCTTTTCTGAATTGCGCGACCTGTTCGCTTACTTTCTGCAACACGCTGCCGGCTCCGCCCGAAGCAGCCATCTGCTTTACCTGGGCTGAGTTCAGCACCAGCAACATAACAGTATAGGGATTCTGGTTGTTGTACAGCATACACTGGTCAACCAACGGTGAATGAGCCTCCAGGGCTTCTTCTATCCCTTCAGGACTGTATTTCTCACCGTCATCACCAATCAACAAACTCTTAAATCGTCCCAATACATATAAAAATCCATCCTTATCCATATACCCCATGTCGCCTGTATGCAACCAGCCATCCCTGAGCGCTTCGTCGGTGGCGCGCTGGTTATTCCAGTATCCGGCCATCACATTTTCACCTTTCACCACGATCTCGCCTTTGCGACCGGTTTCAAGCGTATGACCATCTTCGTCACAAATCTTCAATTCCAGATTCTGTACCAGGTAGCCCGACGATCCGAGCTTATGGCGTCGCAGGGCGTTTGATGAGATAATGGGAGATGCCTCGGATAAGCCGTAGCCCTGGAACATCGGCAGGCCAATGGCATAGAAAAAACGCTGGATATCATAATCGAGCAAAGCGCCGCCGCCAATAAAAAATTTCAACCGTCCTCCAAAATTTTCCCTGATCTTTTTAAAAATAATTTTATCGAACAACTTATAATAGGGTTTGAGCAAAAACCGCCACCCGCGTCCCCGTCGCCATCCATTGTCGTTGTATAAGTAGCCAACCTGTAAACCATGATTAAACAGTGCATTGATCACTTTCCCTTTATCAGCAATTCCTTTCTCAATATTTTTTTTAAAATTCCCGGCCAGCGACGGAACACTCAGCAGGTATACCGGTTTAGTTTCACGGATATTGCCCGGAATATTTTTTATCGTCTCCACCGCGCTCTTGCCCGACTGCACCGAAGCTATGGCAGCTCCCGAGCGGATAAGCACATAGATCCCTGCCGTATGCGCAAACGAATGATCCCATGGCAGAATCAGCAGCGACACATACCACGGGGGGATTTCCATCAGTGTCAGCGCCTGCTCAACATTGGCAGTGTAATTGCGATGAGTCAGGATAATTCCCTTCGGGTCGGCTGTGGTCCCTGAAGTGTAGCATATATTGGCATAGTCATCTCCTTTCAGCGACTGCCAGATATCTTTTAATCCATTGTTATTATTCTTCCGCCAATTGGACCCTTGTTGCCGCAGTGCCGCGATGTTTATGTCGTTGTTACTGACCTTTTCCGTTTCATCCAGAAGAATCACTTTTTCAACGGTTAGCTCGTCAATAACCGGTCGTATATTTTTTACCTGATTGGCTGAGACAATGATAAAACGAGCACCCGAATGGTCGAGCCGGAATTTCAGCTCAGCCGGATCGGTGAGTTTGACAGACAAAGGCACATTCACAGCACCGCAATACAGTATCGCCAGTTCGCACAACGCCCAGTCGTTTCTGGCCTCAGACAATAGAGCAACACGGTCGCCTTTCTGCAAATGCTGACATAACAGTCCGGCAGCAGTATCATACACACACTCACGGGCCTGCGTATAGGTTGTGCTTTCGTAAGCGCTGTTGCGCTTTTCCCACATCATAACATTATCCGGCCAGAGCATAACGCTGTTTTCGAACATTTCAGGGATGGTCTTCATTTTTTTTAGGATTTTAAGATTTAACAAAAATAGTTTTTATCTTTAATTCCTAATTACCGCCAGTCATCCGGTTATTCGTGAAATTTGTTCGTTGAACAATCCCGCCGTGCGGAAGAATTTGTTTCAGGAGTTTGCCCGGGGTTTCATATTTGTGATTGCGGTATATGGCTTAATTTTCTACTTACGCTTAAACATTATAATGTAATGATTTCAAATGAGTTATAATGAAAATTTCTGATATCCGTAAATATTATGAAAATGCCACGGTAAGTTACCGCGACTGCTGGGAACTGGACACATGTCATGGCTTAAACTATGGGTATTGGGACAAGCAAACCACCCGTCTGGCCGATGCGCTGGCACAGCTCAACCGTGTATTGTCAGCTATGGCCGTTATCAATAGCCAGCAACATGTACTGGATGCCGGTTGCGGCATGGGTGGAAGCATGTATTGGCTGGCAGAAAACATCGGGTGCAACGTTACCGGCATCACCATTGTTCCGGAGCAGGTACTGCATGTGAACAGCCAGATTAACCAGCGCCGGTTACAATCACAACTGTGTGTTTTGGAAGCCGACTACCATCAGATCCCATTCACCGACGGCTCGTTTGACACAGTATGGGCTATAGAAAGTGTTACCCATAGCAGCCGCAAACAACAGTTTGCCAAAGAGGCCTACAGGGTGCTGAAGAAAGGAGGATGCCTGGTGATGGAGGATGTTTTCGCCGGAAAGCATCGAATGACAGCCGCAGAGAGACAAATATTATCGGTATACAGCAAAGGATTCGCGCTGCCGGAACTGGGTACCTCCGACGAGTTTTCAACTGAGCTGATGGTTGCCGGATTCCGGCAGATCGAGATTGCTGACATTAAAAAACATATCCTGCCTTCGGCAGTGCGCATATACCGCTATTCGGTTGCAGCCCATCTATACCGAAAGTTGCTTGCGCTAGCCGGAAAAAAATGGGGAAATCCATCTACCATAGCGCAGACCAAAAGCGGACTGGTACAACTTAAAGCCATCAAAACCGGATTATTAAAACATTGCACTATCTTTGCAATAAAGTAGAATAAGAAATGAAAAAAATACAAATATTCATCCTTGCAACAGCCCTGTGTTTACTGTTTATGTTCTGCACAAAAGACAACTGCATGACCGAAGCACAAACCGACTGCAACTGTGGTGATATTTATGAGCCGGTATGCGGTTGTAACGGGCTAACTTACCCCAATGAATGCGAAGCTAAATGTGCCGGTGTCAGGTATTTTAAACGAGGGGATTGCGTGTCGAATACGATTACAGGGTATTGATATTCGGTTCCTGTATCTGATAGATTGTTTGAAAGCTGATTCAATTGATTAATTTATCAATTATACAGCTCACAGAATATACACTTTGATTTCTGATTCTCTGCTCTTTCATAACCCGATCGCGCTAACGTACGGTATGGTCATCTCTTATGGAAATTGACCCCGTTCGGCAGAGTTTGTGAAGTAAAATCGGGGAAGTTCGGCGGCGGCTCTGCCGGTGTCGTTCTATGTTTAAAGCCCGTGCCTTAGTACGTGAAACAATAGCATTATTGATGTGATTATGGTTAATTTTCTATGTAAAACGTTTAACCCAATTTATTCAATAGAAGTATCTGCAAAGAGACGAACTACTTGAATTAAATGGGTTTATCCCGATTTAGGTTTTAAAAATGAGGCAGTTCCCTTTCGGATATGAACGACTAAGTCAGTGGCTTAGCCGAACTCTTGAAAAATTACAGCCCTGGACGAACTGGGGTTTAAAATAATCGCATGTTTTACAAATAGTTACATTCTTTCTAAACACAAT
>CAZRNJ010000242.1:0-4073 GCA_964601385.1 uncultured Bacteroidales bacterium
AATCAGTCCTTCGCCCCATTCAATGTTTTTGTCACTGAACTTTTTCCGGTCGTAAGCAAAACAGGCGGTCATCTGAAAATATTTGTGCTCCGGATTATCGTCGTTCAAAATAAAGAATCCTCCCTGATTGGCATTTACATACTTAACCAGGTTGCTGATTAGTTGTGTGGAGAGGGATTCGAGATTATTGACTTCTTTGCGCAGAATATCACTGAAATTTGCCAATCCTTCGTTTATCCAACTACGTTGCTGGTCTTCTTTTTTACGGATCTGCTCTTCTTCTTTATTCTTTTTTATGCTGTCACGCAGGTCAATCAGCGCTTTCCCGGTTACATCTCCGGCATCACGGAGATCATAATCCATTTCGGTGTTTCCTGCACGCAATTGTTCAATAAAATCGAATATCGAACTGCTTTTCTCCAGTTCGCGCTTTAATGCTTGGTGCAGTTCGTCAATCTCAACAGCATGTAAAAAATTGATCCTTCGCGCATAGTAAAGCAGTAGCAGCGGTGAGCATAGTATGATAATTGAGGAAGGATGCTGCAGATTGTATTGGAAGGTTTCAATGAGTGAACGGTTAAATAATACCATATCAACCGAAACAGAAAGTATTATAAGAATGATTCCGATAACAAATCCGTTAAACGACTGACGGATCAAGGTGGTTGTCCGGTTTTTCATGGCTTCTCTTAATTTTTGCTCTTGTTTCAGGTGGTTAAATTACAAATTTTTTTGTGTTTTGCCGTATGCTGTGATTATAAAAATAGTAAAAAAACACTTGTTTCCAAACAAGTTCTGTATTTTCTTGTCAGTAAAGGATTCTCTTTTTAGTGTAACACTGCGAAATGTTTGTATTTTTGCGCTTTAAGTGATTTGTTATGAGTGAAAACAAAAAATCAGTCCGTACAGAGGTTAGCCGGTATGGTGAATTCGGGCTGATCGAAAAACTGACAGCCGGGTTTAATTCATTGCATCCCTCAACGATAAAAGCTGTTGGTGATGATGCGGCTGTACTTCGTTACCCCGACAGGGCTATCGTGGTTACCTCCGATTTACTCATTGAAGGGATTCATTTCGATCTGGCATACACTCCTCTTAAACATCTTGGGTACAAGGCGGCAAGTGTCAATTTTTCTGATGTTTATGCGATGAATGCCATGCCCGGACAGATTTTAGTGAGTATTGCTATATCATCGCGTTTTTCCGTTGAAGATATGGACGAGTTTTATGATGGAATAAAGGTATGTTGTAATAAACATGGAGTTGATCTGGCAGGTGGTGATACTTCATCGTCGCTTACCGGTATGATGATCAGTATTACGGCTATCGGCGAGGTGTTCCCTTCCGGTCCGGTATACAGGAGTACGGCACAGATTAATGATATTATCTGTGTTTCAGGAGATCTGGGGGCTGCTTATATGGGATTGCAACTGATGGAGAGAGAAAAACGTGTGCTGGCAGGTAACCGGTTTGTAATGCCAGATTTCGAGGGAAACGATTATTTACTGAAACGACTCCTGAAGCCGGAAGCGCGCCGGGATATCGTATTGATGCTGAAGGATGCAGGTGTTGTCCCTACGGCTATGATTGATATTTCCGACGGGCTTTCATCCGAGCTTATGCATATTTGTTCACAATCTAAA
Organism: uncultured Bacteroidales bacterium; assembly: GCA_964601385.1. Lineage (GTDB taxonomy): Bacteria > Bacteroidota > Bacteroidia > Bacteroidales > JBBRXJ01 > CAZRNJ01. Next base: position 1,644 of record CAZRNJ010000242.1, read on the forward strand.
AAAGGTTGTAAAATTTTTGAAGAAAAAATACCTATAGCTGTTCCTACCCGTGAATTGGCAAAGGAATTAGTTGTCAATCCTTTAGTATGTGCATTAAATGGCGGCGAAGATTATGAATTGCTTTTTACGGTGCCGGTTGGTCAATACGATAAAATCAGTTCACTGGACGGGATTACAGCAATCGGGCATATTACACCGGCAGATGCAGGATTAAATCTGATTTCGGCAGGAGGCCAGTTTATCCCTCTGCAGGCACAGGGTTGGCAGGCCTTTTAATCTTCATCGGTTGTGGCGCCGGCTTGATACCCTTTCATAATGCCGCGTTTCGAATTACGGATAAACAGCAGAATTTCGTCGCGTTCTTTTGATGCAGGCAGTTCACCCTCGATATATTTCAATGCCTGTGAGTAGTTATTACCCCGCTGGAATAATACACGGTAAATTTCCTGAATCTCATTTATTTTTTCGTTGCTGAAGTTACGTCTTCTCAGCCCAATCGAGTTTACACCAACGTACGATAAGGGTTCACGTGCTGCCTTTACATAAGGTGGCACATCTTTACGAACCAATGATCCGCCGCTGGTGAACGAATGCGCGCCAATATGAACAAACTGATGCACGGCTGTCAGTCCGCCGATAATCGCCCAATCGTCAATAACTACTTCACCGGCAAGGTTTACATTATTTACCAGTATGCAATTATCACCCACCACGCAATCGTGCGCTACATGTACATAGGCCATTAGCAGGCAGTTTGAACCAACCTGTGATTTGCCCTTTACCGCTGTACCCCGGTTGATGGTAACAAATTCCCGTATGGTGGTATTATCGCCGATTTCAACAATTGTTTTCTCACCTTTAAATTTCAGATCCTGCGGAATAGCGCCAATAACCGCTCCCGGAAAAATCCGGCAGTTTTTGCCTATGCGTGTACCTTCCATGATTACAACATTGGGGCCAATCCAGGTACCTTCACCTATGGATACGTTTTTGGCAATACTTACAAAGGGTTCGATAACAACATTATTGGCAATGTCGGAATCAGGATGGATGTATGATAATGGTTGGTTCATATACGGTTATTTTACTTTTGTGATTTGCGCCATCATTTCGGCTTCCATGACTACAGTTTTGCCAACATAGGCATGTCCTTCCATGTGGCATATACCTCGCCGTATGGGAGAAGCCAGTTTAAGTTTAAAGATAACGGTGTCGCCCGGAACAACACTACTGCGGAATTTTGCTTCAAATATTTTCATGAAAATAGTCAGGTAGTTTTCCGGATCAGGAACGGTACTTAACACCAGAATACCACCAACCTGCGCCATGGCCTCAATCTGTAGAACGCCCGGCATGATTGGTTCTCCAGGGAAATGACCAGCAAAAAAGGTCTCGTTCATGGTTACATTTTTTAATCCTACAATGGAGGTGTCGTCCATATAAAGAATTTTATCTACCAACAGAAATGGAGGACGATGGGGTAATATTTTCTGGATCTGGTTAATATCCATTAATGGCTTGGTGTCCGGATCGTAATACGGAGCAGCCGGAGTGAGCATTTCTTTTTTGATCACCTTGCGAATCAGTTTGGCAAACTCGGTATTGGCCATATGGCCTGGCCTGCGGGCAAAGATTTTCGCTTTGAGCGGATATCCGATTAGTGACAGGTCGCCAATCAGGTCAAGCACTTTATGGCGTGCCGGTTCATTTACAAAATAGAGATCGGGATTGCTGAGGATATGTCCTGGTTTGATCTGCATCTTTGGTTTATTGAATAACTCAGCCATCTTGTCCAGCTCTTTTTGGTCTATCACCTGATCAACAATTACAATAGCATTGTTCAGATCTCCGCCTTTGATCAGGTTGTTCTTCAGCAGGTATTCCAGTTCGTGAAAAAAAACAAACGTGCGACACATGGACAACTCTTCTTTGAAGTTATCCAGATTATTCAATTCGGCATATTGGTTTTTCAGAATGTTCGATTTGTAATCAATCAGCACATTAAAGCTTAAGTGATCATCGGGATAGGCCACAATCTCAACCCCTTTTTCTTCATTGATATAACGAACGATTTCTTTTAGAACGTAATATTTCCGGTCATGTTTCTGTTCAATAACGCCTGCTTCTGTAAGCGCCTCTACAAAAAATTTGGAACTACCATCAAGGATAGGTACTTCGGGTGCATCTACTTCAATCAATGCATTATCTATTCCCAGTCCGCTCAGCGAGGCCAGAACATGCTCGATGGTTGATATACGCACGCCTTTATGTTCAATAGATGTGCCACGGGATGTATCGGTGACATAATCCGTGATGGCATCAATGATTGGTTTATCGGGAAGATCAATACGCTGGAATTTGTATCCATGATTTTCAGCCGCAGGCCTGAAGGTTAGAGTGACATTTAATCCGGTGTGCAGCCCCTTCCCC
>CAZRNJ010000243.1:0-4071 GCA_964601385.1 uncultured Bacteroidales bacterium
ATACTTAAATTTGTCTAATCAAAAAGTTGCATTTGTGACTTGAATTCAGCAAATACTAATTAAGTTATATTATTTTAATATAGAATTCGGTCGCAATACCATTTGTGATATTGCTTTGCTCCACTGCCCGTGCGTTGCTGAAGCTTGTTTCTCCGCAAAGGCTACGGCGACACGCAGATAACGGAGCCGCAAGCTACGCGAAAGCGAGGCCAATGTTAAGAATATTTATTCTAAATTAATATTCATTAATAAATTTATCAAAATATAAATAATTTATAATAATAAATGACGAATTGATTAATTTTTATTAGTAAAAGTTTAAAAAATCTTGTTTTTTTTAATTGAATAAAAAAATAATGATATATTTGTGTCGTTATTCAATAAAGCGATGATATTAAATAAATATATTACGAAAAAAACAAATACCTTTCAGTGAGAGCGGTAAATATTAATATTTGGTAGCCATTCTCACTGCAGAATGGCTTTTTTTTTAAATAAATGGTTAATTTGAGAATAGAGAAGTAAAATGTATTATGGAATTTACAGCAAAAATGATGAACAGAGGATTATACAACAGTGAATATGAGCACGACAGTTGTGGAATTGGTTTTGTTGTGAACATCAAAGGCCGACAGTCGCACGACATTGTTGAGCGGGGCCTGGAGGTATTAAAAAATCTTTCGCATCGTGGCGCTGAGCTGGCCGACAGCAAAACAGGCGACGGATCTGGCATAACCATACAGATTCCACGCGATTTTTATCTTATCGAAGGGATAAACCTTCCACCAGCTGGATTGTTTGGAACCGGATTGCTTTTTTTACCCACTGACAAGAATGAAGCTGAATACTGTAAAAAAAGAATGGTGGAAATTTGTGCCGAAGAAGGTTTACGTACCATAACTTTTAGGCAGGTTCCTGTGTTTAACGAACATATTGGTGAGATAGCCAGACGTGCCGAGCCGCATATCGAGCAGATATTTCTTGAATCAGGTTATGATGAAAATAAACTGACAATAAAATTATATATAGCCCGTAAACGTATTGAACGCGAAATATTTCTTTCGGACCTGAAGCAGAAGAAGGTTTTTTATTTGCCGAGTCTTTCAAATAAAGTGATCGTTTATAAGGGCATGCTTACAGCCGACCAACTTGGAAGGTACTATAAAGATTTGGAGGATAACAGAGTTAAGAGTGCTATTGCCCTGGTTCATTCGCGCTTTAGTACTAATACCTTTCCTTCCTGGGAATTGGCGCAGCCGTTCAGGTTTCTTGCGCATAACGGCGAAATAAATACTATTAAGGGAAACAGGTTTTGGATGGAGGCACGTGAATCGCTGCTGAAGTCGGAACAACTGGGAGATGATATTCAAAAGGTATTCCCGGTGATTCAACCCGGAGGTAGTGATTCAGCTTCATTTGACAATGCACTGGAATTTTTTCATCTGGCCGGCAAATCGCTTCCTCATGTGATTTCTATGATGGTGCCTGAGTCGTGGAATGATACAAATCCGATTTCGCCCGATCTGAAGGCATTTTTTGAGTACCATGCAACATTTATGGAGCCGTGGGATGGTCCTGCATCTATTGTTGTGACTGATGGCAGATATGTGGGCGGATTACTCGACAGGAACGGCCTTCGTCCGTCTCGTTATATCCTAACTAATAATGATATTATGGTGATGGGCTCGGAAGTGGGCGTTCAGAACTTTAGTCCATCTGAAATAAAAGAAAAAGGACGACTCAAACCGGGTAAATTGCTGATGGTGGATACCGTTGAAGGCCGTGTAATTTATGATGCTGAATTGAAAGAAGCCCTGAAATCACGTCAACCTTACAGACAATGGCTGAATGAGAACAGAGTATCTCTTGATGATATTCGTATTGGTCGTAAAGTCCCTTCGTCATTGGGAACCGAATATCCCAGTTATTTGCGTTCATTTGGTTATACGCGTGAGGAGATTGATGAGTTGTTGACTCCTATGGCTGTTGAGGGCTACGAGCCCGTTGGTTCAATGGGAAACGATGTGCCGGTTGCTATCCTGTCAAAAAAACCACAGCGTTTATTTAGCTATTTCAGGCAGCATTTTGCCCAGGTGACTAATCCTCCGATTGATCCGATACGTGAAGAACTGGTTATGAGTTTAACCGGTTTTATCGGTACGCTTAACCGTAATCTGCTCGAAGAAGTGCCTGATCATTGCCACCGGATTAAATATACCAGTCCCGTGATTGATAATACTAGTTGTGAAAAATTAAAAACTCTTCAGTACAAGGGCTTTGCAAATACTATCCTGGCTATGCATTTTGATCCGTCAAAAGGAGAGCAGGGTTTATCGGTTGCAGTAGATAATTTATGCAGGGCTGCAGAAGAGGCAGTGGATAAAGGCAGTAATTACATCATCCTCACCGACCGCGGTATTGATACGGGTAAGGCGCCTATTCCTTCTCTTCTTGCTGTGTCGGCTGTGCATCATTATCTTATTGATAAACGTAAACGTCTGCAGGTTGACCTTGTGGTGGAGTCGGCTGAGCCCCGCGAGGTTATGCATTTTGCGCTCCTCTTTGGTTATGGCGCCGGAGTGATCAATCCGTACATGGCGTTTGCGATTATTGATGAATTAGTTCGGACAAAAAAAATTCAGGTAGATGCGCCTACGGCTGAACATAATTTTATTCATGCTATTGAGAAGGGTGTGCTGAAAGTGCTTTCGAAAATGGGAACATCTACCTTACGGAGCTACCGTGGTGCTCAGATATTTGAGGCAGTAGGATTAAGCCATGAGTTGATTGAAAAATATTTTAAAGGAACCGAATCACGCATTGGCGGAATAGGATTGAAAGAACTGTCGGCTGACGCTGTATTACAACATACAAATGCTTACAGTCCTCGTCTGACTGATATTTTGGATAATCCTGGTTTTTATAAATATCGTAATGGAGGTGAAAAACATTCCTGGAATCCCGAAACTGTGGCTCTTTTACAGTGGTCAAGCAAAACCAACGACTATCAGAAGTATAAAGAATTCAGTATGCTGATTGAGCAGGAGCGAAAAACGAATCCTTGCTTTTTGCGCGATCTTTTGGATTTTAAACGTAACCCCATTGATATTTCAAAGGTTGAACCCGCTGAAGAGATTATGAAGCGTTTTTTTACCAGTGCTATGTCTTTTGGCTCTATCAGCATTGAGGCGCATGAGGCCCTGGCAGTGGCTATGAATATGATTGGTGGCCGCAGCAATACAGGCGAAGGAGGCGAGGATCCTGAACGTTTTAAACCACGACCTGATGGCACGAATGCATGCAGCGCCATTAAGCAAGTGGCATCCGGACGATTTGGTGTGACTACCAATTATTTGGTGAATGCAAAGGAGCTTCAGATAAAGATTGCTCAGGGTGCCAAGCCCGGTGAAGGCGGACAGCTTCCCGGTCATAAAATCAATTCGGTGATTGCTAAAACACGCCACTCAACACCGGGTATTACACTTATTTCACCGCCGCCTCATCACGATATCTATTCGATTGAAGATCTTAAACAACTGATTTTTGATTTGAAAAATGTTAATCCTGATGCAGAGATAAGCGTTAAACTTGTCTCGGAGGCCGGTGTGGGAACTGTGGCTGCAGGTGTTGCCAAGGCAGTGTCCGACCGTATTCTCATCAGCGGATGCGAAGGAGGTACAGGCGCCAGTCCGCTCAGTTCAATTAAACATGCCGGATTACCTCTCGAAATTGGTTTGGCAGAAACACAGCAGACATTAGTGATGAATAATTTGCGGGAGAAAGTTCGTCTGCAAACAGATGGTCAGCTTAAAACAGGATTCGATGTGATGGTTTCGGCTATGCTGGGTGCCGAAGAATTTGGCTTTGCTACCAGCGCCCTGATTGTACTCGGTTGTGTGATGATGCGCAAATGTCATCTTAATACTTGTCCTGTGGGTGTAGCTACACAGGATCCTGAACTCCGGAGACGATTTATCGGTCAGTCGGTTCATGTGGTGAATTTCATGCGTTTTCTGGCTGAAGAAGTGCGTGAACTACTGGCCGAAACAGGATTTAAAACGCTTGACGAGG
>CAZRNJ010000244.1:0-4061 GCA_964601385.1 uncultured Bacteroidales bacterium
CCGGGTACGCTCAACCGGAAAAAACCGTTTGAACTGTTTGCAGTTTTTGAACTGCAAAATCCCGGTTTAATGTTTGTAGATTTGAAATGCATAGCACTTCCTGCGTATTGGGAATTTCTTTGTTTTCAGTAGTTTGAAGACAGGATATGGATAAACAACCATACATGTTTTTTTAAAATCGCTATGCAATAGAAAATTTTTATTGTATAGAATGGGATTATTGAAAATTTAATGGCTAATGCTTGCGATTTCTTAATTTGAGCTGATATTAATGATATTCTTTCCGTCTTTAAGTTTGATCTCGCTGTTTTTCCAGTTAAAAATACCGGTGATGGATTGCGGAAGCACAATTTCGCCTTTTAATCCGTTTAATCCTGTTTTTGAAAGATTAACACTGATTGTTCCGTTGGGATGTGGCATCGTTGCCTGGATACTGTTCAGGTAACCGAAATTGGGTTGGATGCTGACAGTTTTAAATCCGGGCGAGGATGGTTCAATGCCGGCTACAGTCGCCAGAAAGTCATAGCATGGACTTGAGCTCCATGCATGGCAATCGCTGCGCGGCTCATACAGGATTTCGCTGAAGGTGGTCAGTCCCAACCCCAGCATTTGATGCCACTCCCGGATATTCATTAAATATAAGTCAGCTAAACCGGCCTTCTTCATCGCTCTGAACAGGTAAAATTTATAATAAATGCTGCATTCGATAAGTGTTGTGTCGTTAAGAATTCTTGAGCATAACTCCTTATGATCTTTTTGCGGCAGGCAATCGGTGAGTATGGCCATAACATTGGCATGCTGACTGATTATTTGACTGCCCGGAGATTGGGCAATTATGTTTTTTTTCTTGTCAAAACAATGATTATATACTGCTTGTCTGACTTTCATTGCTTGCTGTTCGTATTTTTCTGACAGGTCATAGTGATTTAATTGTTTTAATAATGATGCTGCTGTTTGAAGAGCATAAACATACTGGAGGTTTAACACTGATGAACGGCTGTTGCCGGCTCCATGCGGAATTCCAGCCGTGTATTTTTCGTGCCAGTCGATGAAATTCCAGAATGCAGTATTGAAAAACATGCTGTCTGGCCCGGTATATCGTTCAAACCAGTCGAGTACCGAAGTAATCCCCGGAATAAAGTGACGGACAAAATTTTGGTCGGGACGGTGCATATAATAGTCGTTTATCATGAGTATCCAGATGAGTGAAAAGGGTGGAATAATCTGTTGTAACGATGATGGATAGCGGCTTTGTGTCAGTCCTTCATAAATTCTCGATTGATCAAAGTCAGTGATGGCCTTGCGTATCAGCCGGTCATCACCCGCTAGGTAAAGGGATATCAGTCCTTGAATTCGGGTATCACCAATATACTGCAACTGTTCATAATAAGGACAGTCGAAATAGGTTTCTCCTGCGCATAATCGTGCTGTACGCCAGCCGGTTTCCCATATTTTATTCAATGTATCGTTACGGCTGTTGAATTCTGCTTTGAGTGTAAAGGGATAACCACTGAAAATACCGTAAAAATCTTCAATCTGCAATTCTTCTTCTTTCGTTTCTATGTTCATTTCAATAAACCGGTAAGTGCGAACCCATAAAGGACTGAATAACCGGTTATTCCCGCCGTCTGATATAAAAATATCATTATAACCGTAAATAAATTTACCCTCTGTTTCATTCCGGTTTCCTTTGATCAACTGATTTTTTTCATTTCTGGAATATAACGATTCAGCGTACATAAGGTCTATGACAGCGTTTTTGCCTTTACTGATAATTATTTTCGGATATCCGATGGTCAGATATTTTTGATCTAACAGTATTGTGGCTTTTGTGTTTGAAGGAATAATTAATCCGTTAAGCTTATCTGTTTTCGCTGGAAGGCCTTTGGTTCTGACAATAATGTTTATATCTGTTCTTTTTTCTTCCATTGCAGGAATTGACCGGGGAACAAGCGGCCAACAGTCGCAGAAAAGATAACCGCGTAAACAGCCACGTTGTTTGTTTATTGACTGTACCCAGTTTCTGTCATCAAATTCTGGTAGCTCCCAGCCCCAGGGGTACAGATTGCCATCAACCCTGTCGCATGCGCCTACTGCATAGTAGTCATGCGCCTTGAAGATTAATGGACTGTACGCTTCATTAATCATTGTTTTCCAGCCCGTGTCAACTGTATTTACAATTTTTTCTTTTTCACTTTTTCCCCATACTATGAAGCCGGTTTTTACAGTCATTTGCGCTACCGGAATATGTTCTCCAAAATTCCATACAATAGCAGCCAACGTATTTTTGCCTTGTTTCAGATGCGGCGCCAGATCAACGGTCTCGTATCGCCAGTGATGCGGATCACTGCGCTCGGGTCCGATGGAAACAGATGTTCCGTTAATATACAACCGGTAGCGGTTATCGGCGCTGACATTGATTATGAAACTATCAGGCAATGATATAATCTCAAATGTTTTGCGGAAATGATAGACGCCATAACCGTTAGCTGTAGCTGCGGGATGTGTAATCCACCGCGCCGGTAACTGATACTTTTCTGCCGTCCATTCGGATGCCGGTATTTCCTGCCCATTGCAATTGAGAATCATTCTCCAGAAATAGATTATGAGTATCGCTGCTTTTTTCATTTCTTCTTTTTTTTGTATCAGACGTTTGTTGTAATTGAGTGTACGCTTTTGTTTGTAAAGTAAGCAGAAATAATTTATCCGGCAAAACCAATCTCAGGAGTTTTTATATATTTGAAGTATGGCCGGTATATATATTCATATTCCTTTCTGTAAATCAAAATGCCTTTACTGCGATTTTTTTTCTTCTGTTGATTTGTTTTTGATTCCGGATTTTATTTTTGCTGTGAACAGGGAAATGGAAATCATGCATGCATATTTAGATGACGAACAGGTTGAAACGATTTATTTTGGAGGTGGCACACCGTCATTGCTGAGCCCGGATGATCTGTCTGCCCTGCTTAATCGTGTGAAGTCATTATTTCCGGTTTCTGAAAATTCCGAAATTACGGTTGAAGTGAATCCGGATGACTTGTCTCTGACATATGCACTGCGGTTACTTGAATCTGGTTTTAATCGCATCAGTATTGGTGTTCAATCATTATCGGATAGGATTCTCGGCACACTGGGGAGGAGGCATGATGCTGCATCTGCTATTGCAGCAATTCATAATGCGGTTTCTGCCGGATTCAAAAATATTTCTGTTGATCTGATCTATGGAATCCCCGGGCTTGCAAATGAGCAATGGATAGATACATTGAAACAGTTATTGTCTTTACCGGTTCAGCATTTGTCGGCCTATCATCTGACAATCGAAAAAAATACTCCGTTGCACCGGTTGGTTTTTTCAGGTCGGTTCAAGCCGGTTCATGAAAAAATTAGCGAACAGCACTATCTGTCGTTGATTGAAATCTGCGGTAATTGTGGCTTCAGACAATACGAGGTGTCAAATTTTGCATATCCCGGATTTGTATCCAGACATAATACAAATTATTGGAAGCATAAGAAATATCTTGGTATTGGGCCCGGAGCTCATTCTTTTAACTTGTATGCAAGGAGATGGAACAGTAAAAATATCCTTGGATATCTGAATGGGGTTCAAAACAATCAAATTCCTTTTGAATCGGAAATATTAACGCCGACAGATCATTTTAATGAATATATTTTAACCGGATTACGAACAACTGATGGTATTAATATGGATGAGATCAGGAAATTGTTTGGTGAGTATTTTTATCAGCATTGTATAAATATTGCCAAGGAACTGATTCAACCTGATATTTCAACCTTTGATGGCCGGGTGTTCCGTTTGCTCGCTCGCGGACTCTTTCTTTCCGATTCGGTAATTGTTCAATTTATGCAGAGCAACGATTCTTCAGTTAAAACGGATGGTTTTAGCCGGACTGATGCTTGAAATTATGAGTGAAGGCAGTACCAGCATAAATACTGTTATTAATAGCGTTCCAATATTTAACAGCAAAATGTAAGGTATGTTGAAATTTACCGGGACAGCATCAAGATAATAGGATGCAGGGTCAAGTTTAAGCACATGAAAC
>CAZRNJ010000245.1:0-4053 GCA_964601385.1 uncultured Bacteroidales bacterium
AATCATCTAAACCATTAAATTTTTCCGTTATTTTGAGTTATTAAGGATTGACTAGTTACCTGAAGGTAGAATTAGAAATAAATCTGTAGGTGTTTATGCATTATGATTTATTTTGTTCAACAGCATCTAAAAATTGAAAAATAAAAATTAATTGTAATTTTGGAAAATACCACCTCTTTTAAAATATCTTTAGTGCTTTTATCCTGAAGACATACAATATTAATGTATAAAGCAAAAGATAAAAGGATTGATGGCATAGAAAAAGTAGGAAACGATGGAGTTATTTATAGAATATAAAATAGAGATTAATAATTCGTGTACATCAAATGAAATGGTCATCTTTGATGGCTATAAATCTTTTCTCCGTTGAATCGCTCCGGAATAAATTTTAAAATAGAAATAAGCAAACAAGCAACTGAGAATATAAATATGATAAGCAATAAAGTTTTAGCAGCAATTGTGTTCATTTGCTTTTTAATAATAGTTTCATGCAACGAGCGTAGCTGTAAAAAGATTCCGGAACAGACAGAATGGTATTTAAACCACGAATCGTGGAAAGATGCTGATGAAACGCACACAATTATCTTGAAAGCTCTTGACAAGGGACCTGTGATAAAAAATAATCCGGTTATTGATTATATGGGTTCTGCCGATCCATCAACCCAGGTGGTTGGCGATAAGCTTTATATTTATCCATCGCACGATGCTTTTAAAAACGATTATCAGATTGGTTTTGCCATGTTTGATTATCATATTTATTCAACAACTAATTTGCTGGATTATAAAGACCATGGCATCGCTTTGCGGGGAATAGATATTCGTTGGAAAAACTATCAGGGCGCCAGCCATTGTTACGATCCATCTGCTATTACAGTTGGCGACAGCACCTACTTTTATTTCTTTTTAGCCCAGAATGCCAAAAGGAAACTGGCCGCATCTATGGGTGTGGCTGTAGCCGCCAATCCTGCCGGGCCATTCAGGGACGCACGGGGGACGCCTTTAATTAATTATACAGATATGCCCGACCATCAGGCCGGCTCGCCGCAGGCCTTTTTTGATTTTGAAGGCAATCCATGGTTAATATGGGGAGCATGGGGAAGAACCGGAATAAGACGATTAAAGAAAAACATGATTGAGTTTGAAGATAGCAGTGAATATATTGAGTTGACCAATTATTTACATCATTTTAAAGAGGCCCCCTGGTTATATAAATATAATGGTAAGTATTATTTGACTTATACTGCCCGTGATAATGGCGAAGAGATTGGAATACGATATGCCATTGCTGCGAAGGTACAGGGTCCTTATATTGATATAGGCGTAATTATGCATCCTCATAACCTTCGCACACATCATCATTCAATTGTCAATTTTCACGATCAGTGGTATATTTTTTATCATATCGAATGTAATGGAAATGATTATTACCGGTTAACCTGTGCCGAGTACTTATTTCATAATGATGACGGAACCATTGCGTTAGTACGTCCAACCCAGGCCGGTATTGGACGAAAAAATGCATTATATCCGATAGAGGGTGAAAAATTTTTTAAAAAGCACAGGGCAGAGATACACGATCATCCTGAAAACAAAGAAAAAAAAGTGCTTTGCATTGTGGATGGAGGATGGGCGTTATATAATGGAGTAGTATTTAACCGGGATATTGATAGCTGTAAAATTATTTTATCAAAAGCATCAAAAGGAAGATTGTGGATGGAAGTTGATGGAAAAACTGTTGCTGAATCTGAATCAGACGGAAGCGTAAAAAAGTTGATTGTGCCGGTTAATATTAGGAAGGGCGAAAAAGAAGTAAGGTTGTTGTGGAAATCATCAGAAGGAAGTATTGTAATAGATAAATTTGTATTTGAATCAAACAAAAAATAACAATGAACAGAGAACAAAGTATGTTGATAGGTATTGGTGTTGCAGGACTTTTAACTGCTTGTCGTGCACAACAATCGGTAAAACAACCGAACATAATTATTATACTAGCCGATGATATGGGTTATAGCGATTTAGGATGTTACGGTTCTGAAATAAACACTCCGAATATTGATAAACTTGCTCAAAACGGGATACGTTTTACTAATTTTTATAATGCTGCCCGGTCATGCCCGTCACGGGCGTCTTTGCTCACCGGATTATATCCGCATCAGGCCGGCATGGGTGCTATGGAAAGGGATTATAACCATCCATCGTATAGAGGACATATTGAAGAGCGGGCAACCACTATTGCCGAGGTACTGGCTCAAAATGGTTATAATACCTATCATGTTGGTAAATGGCATGTAGGAGAAGCTGAACCATACAGGCCATTAAAAAAAGGTTTTCAGAAAGAATTCACTCTTATTGATGGGGCATCCAGTTATTATAATCTTGCTCCTTACAGACATGGAGGCGACTCGGGAATGATGACTTATAACGGGAAGAAATTCTGTCCCGGAGAGAAATTTTATATGACTGATGCATTTACCGGATATGCAGAGAGATTTATCCGGGAAGATGATGATAAACCGTTTTTTATGTATCTGGCATATACAGCGCCACACTGGCCTTTACATGCCTTACCTGAGGATATTAATAAGTATAAAGGAAAATATATGATCGGATGGGACTCCGTTCGTATGCAGCGTTACAAAAGGATGCTCGAGTTGGGTGTCATACCCCAAAATACCAGATTATCAGATAGACCGGAAGATCTGATGCCATGGGATTCGGTTGCCGGTACAGACAGAGAACTTTGGGATGCACGCATGGCAGTGTACGCAGCTATGATTGACCGGATGGATCAGGGCATTGGCAGGATTATTGAGCTGTTAAGAAATAAAAATGAATTTGAAAATACGTTAATTATTTTTCTTTCGGATAATGGTGGATGCCCTGAGCGAATGACGAATACAACTTATCCCACTGACGGCGCGATTGGGTCGGACCGCTCGTTTCCTACCTATTGGGCTTATTGGGCCAATGTGAGCAATACACCTTACAGGTATTATAAAGCATGGGTACAGGAAGGGGGTATTAAAACTCCTTTTATAGCGCATTGGCCGGAGAAAATAGCCGGTGGACAGATGAATACTACAACCACCGGGCATATCATGGATTTAATGGCTACAGTACTGGATGTTGCCGGAGCTAAATATCCGTTAAAACTCGGCGACAGAATAATTACTCCAACCCCCGGATTATCCTTACTCCCGGCGTTTATAGGCAAAAATATCCCTGGCCATGATACATTGTGCTGGGAGCACGAGGGTGCAAAAGCAATAAAAATAGGAGAATGGAAATTGGTTTGTAATAAGTTCTCAGTTACCGGGCAGGGATGGAATGATAATACGCGATGGCAGTTATTTAATCTTAAAGATGATCCGTCAGAAATACTGGATGTAACGGATAACAATGCACAAATAGTGGTCAATATGAAAGCAGCATACCGGAAATGGGCTGATAAACTTATGGTGCTTGAAATGGATACGGTGAAAATGATCAGGCGTGAGTTGAATCTGAACAGAAAGGTTAAGGATGAGTAGAAAATTTCAACCGGATTGAAGCCATTTCCAATAATTATCCCATTCTATGCAATAGAAAGTACTCTATTTAACGGATAAATTTCGTCTAATGAAATTATATCGGGTATAACTGTATTTTAATCCGGGTTAATTAAGGGGCAATTGTCATTCCGGAAGTCCTGTCAATCAGTTATTTCAGATTTTTCAATGTTTTTTCAATGATCTGACAGTGATTACAGATGGTTATGTTTGTGCAGGTTTAGTAATTTTGAAATAATACTATTTAGAAAATCTTTAATATTATAACGACATGAAAAAAATTATTACTCTTTGTTTAGCGGTAATTATTTCACAATTAATACTGTTTTCTCAGGATTGGCCGCAATTTGCCGGGCCTAATAATGATTTAACCCCGGGTTATGGAGACAATGTGCCCACTGTCAATAGTTTTAACAATGCGAGGTTAAAGTGGATAACCGAAATTAATACCTACCCCGGCCGTTCCCAGGCGCGCCGGAAAAGGTGCGATGCCTTGATTGAAGAG
>CAZRNJ010000246.1:0-4009 GCA_964601385.1 uncultured Bacteroidales bacterium
TCATTCACCTTATCAACAGCGGATCATCAGCCCTTGATGGAACAGGAGTACAGCGAATCAATGGCAAACCGGCGATGAAACCGTACTGGGAAATAACACCCGACGAAGCAAATAAATGCCTTGAAAACACCAAATGGGGTCCTGCAGTAGTTGAATATTTCCGCGGCGGCGGCTTCTCTTCCACCTTCCTCACACAAGGCGCCATGCCCATCACTATGTCACGGATAAATATTATTAAAGGACTTGGTCCCGTACTGCAAATAGCCGAGGGAGTAACCGTTGAGTTACCTGCCGACATGAACAAAATCCTCGATCAGCGCACTAATCCAACCTGGCCAACCACCTGGTTTGTCCCCAACCTGACCGGTAAAGGCGCGTTCAGGGATGTTTATTCGGTGATGGCCAACTGGGGCGCTAATCATGGCGCATTCTGTTATGGTCATATTGGCGCAGACCTAATCACGCTGGCATCTATGCTGCGTATACCTGTTTGCATGCATAATGTAAGTGATGAAAAGATATTCAGGCCCAGCGCCTGGTCTAGTTTTGGAATGGATGCTGAAGGTAGTGACTACAGAGCATGCAGTAACTATGGGCCGGTTTACGGGAAATAATAGCCAACACAGGGAATGAAAGATAAGATAGTGTTGGTAATGGATTGCGGCGCAACTAATGTGCGCACCATTGCTGTATCGGAACGAGGCGCATTACTAGCATCACAATCCATGCCGAATAACACCAGGCCAGACCCACAGTTTGCCGGCGGTGTAATCTGGGATGTACAGGAAATATGGAACAAGCTCGTAACCTGCACTGCTTCTGTAATCAAACAAATAGATCCGTCACTTATTGCCGGTGTCACCGTAACTACCTTTGGTGTTGACGGCGCACCCATGGACCGTAACGGAAATATTCTGTATCCCGTTATCTCATGGCAATGCAGCCGCACAGCGCCCATCATGGAGAACATCAACAAATATATTGCACCGGATAAACTTTTCGAACTAAATGGATTGCAACCGTTCAGTTTCAATACCATCAATAAACTGATCTGGTTTAAAGAAAACAGGCCAGACATCATTGATAAGATGGATCGTTTTGTTTTTATCCCGTCTATCTTCCTATATTTTCTCTGCGGCGAGATCGTGAATGACACAACCATGGCCGGCACATCCATGCTCACGGATATTGGCAGGCGGACATTTTCCGACACTATTTTTTCAGCCATTGGCATTGACAGCCGGAAGATGGCACGACTGATTGAGCCAGGCACGGTAGCCGGCCGGATCAGTGCTGCTGCATCGGCTAAAACAGGCATACCCGAAGGTATCCCGGTAATCGCGACAGGACACGACACACAGTTTGCAATCTTTGGCTCGGGCGCCGACGAAAATATACCTGTATTGAGTACCGGCACATGGGAAATACTCATGGTACGCTCACGGAAATATTCTACTGCTCCAGCAATACTTAAACAAAATATCACTACCGAATGGGACCCCGTTCCCGGCTTGTACAATATGGGCGTTCAATGGATTGGTTCAGGACTTGTTGAATGGGTAAAAAAAACTTTTTATCCGGCCGAAGCCGGCAGCCCTACTATTTACGACATCATGATTAATGAAGGCGAACAAGTGCCGGCAGGATCACACGGGGTAACCATCAATCCTTATTTTTTCGCCGAACAAGGGACACGCTCCGAAGGAGCAATAGAGGGATTAACACTCAACAGCACACGGGCTGATATTTACAGGGCATGTCTCGAAACATTGAGCCGCAAAGTAAAATCGAATTTAGCCATTCTTGAACAGGCGGGCGGATTTAAGGCACAATCGTTAATTGTTGTTGGCGGCGGTTCAAAAAACCGGTTATGGAACAATATCCGCGCAGGCATACTGGGCATACCCCTCACACTGATTGACCAGAAAGAAACCACAGTGCTGGGCGCTGCACTCTTCGCTTTCAGCGGAGCAGGCGTGTACAGTTCACCCGACGAGGCACGGAACCAGATTAACTATTTGCCACAACCGGTAGAACCAATACTTAAAAATGAATACGAACATCTCAACTAACAGTACCTGATTATGACAACATCATCAACCAAAACCTCACTACTACGTACCACTGACGGCACCTCATACCTTTTCCCGTTTATTCTTATCACCAGTTTATTTTTTCTCTGGGGATTTGCACATTCACTTCTCGACGTGCTCAATAAACATTTTCAGGAAGTGATGAGCATCTCACGGGCTATGTCCGGCTTAGTGCAGGCATCAGTGTATGGCGGCTATTTTTTAATGGCTATACCGGCCGGACTGATCATGAAACGTTTTGGATATAAACGGGGCATAGTATTTGGATTGCTGTTGTATGCTGCAGGCGCATTTCTTTTTTTACCTGCCACCTATATTCAAACATTCTGGGCTTTTCTCATAGCTTTATTTATTATTGCATGCGGACTCACCTGTCTCGAGACAGCGGCCAATCCCTATACTACAATGCTGGGACCTTCCGGTTCATCAGAACGGCGGATCAATCTGTCACAATCGTTTAATGGTTTGGGTTGGATTGTAGGCCCTTTAGTCGGCAGCATGCTCATTTTTGGGACAGGAGATACTGCAGACAACAAATTTGCATCACTCGCTTTGCCTTATGTTGGTGTCGGATTCATCGTCCTTCTGGTGGCTATATTATTTATCTTCACCCGTTTGCCGGAAATCAGCAGCAATGATGAGCACCAGCCAACACTCAATCTGTCCATTCTGCGCCAGTTATTTACCTTCCGTCATTTCCGGCTCGCTGTTGTCACACAGCTTTTTTATGTAGCTGCACAAACAGGGATTAACAGTTTTTTTATCAACTATGTCACAGAAACCATGCCTAATATTGCAACCGATGTTTCAGCTATCTTTCAAAAAACCGGACTCCATGGACTTAGCGTTGCTGCCGGACAACTCTCAACCAACGAAATGGCAGGATACATTCTTGCCTTCGGCGGCATGGGATTATTTATGATTGGACGGTTCACCGGCAGTTTTATTATGGCGGCTGCCAAACCCAACATTCTGCTTAGCATCTACGCAGCGGCGAATATTATTTTGCTGGCATTTGTTTCGGCAGGCACCGGCTGGTTCCCGGTAATATCCCTTTTCACAACCTATTTCTTTATGTCAATCATGTTTCCTACGATCTTTGCTTTAGGAATAAAAGATCTGGGACCACTCACAAAAAATGCAGCATCATTTATCGTTATGGCAATAGTTGGCGGAGCTATATGCCCCATTCTCATGGGATTTATTGCAGATGTATCAACAATGCAAATTGGCTTTCTGGTTCCGCTTGGCTGCTTCTTTGTCGTATTATATTACGGCTTAACCGGTTATAAAATACAAACCAAACCATAGTACCCGCTTACTTTTAAATTTAAAAAAAATGATTCATGGTTTTATAGCTTTTTAAACAATTATTTTTATTTTTGAGTAACTAAACCATTTTCTGTATGCGCCGGTCAATACTGATATTATCACTTGCAACCATTGTAACAATGCTGCAAGCATCCAATCCTTCACGGTATAAAGATGATGCCCCGAAATATGGATTTACCATGAACGGGTATTATTTTGGAAGCGGACTCGGTGCATCCTTAGCCACCAACCTGCATGTACAAAAGGGATACATGGGACTTCAGATAGGGCCTGTGTATCATATTCAGAATTTTACTCTTTCAGGGATAAATTTCCGTTATTTCTATTTTTTACCCGATTTCAAAAAGAATGTAAAAAAATCGTTCAAGCAGGGCGCAACCTTTGCTCCATTTCTTTTTTACCTGATGGACTATCAGGATTCACATATCCAGATACCCGAAGTGGTTTACAGTGATGCCGATGTAAAAGACATTAAAATGGTCAGCACCAAAGTAGCTACTTTCGATCATTATGTAGGTATAGGCATCAAGGCCGATTACCGTAAGGGTTTCTTCTGGGATGTCTCGGCCGGTTTTGGCGGATAC
>CAZRNJ010000247.1:0-3983 GCA_964601385.1 uncultured Bacteroidales bacterium
ATGCAGAAGAAGGGCTTTAAAACATCGGTATATGTTGTATCGGAATCGGGGGATCGTTTCCAACGACTGGTAACACCGGCACTTAAATACATTAATTATCTTATTCTTAATGAAATTGAAGCAGAACGGATTACCAGAACAAAAATCAGGGACGGGAATTTGATTAACGCATCAGAACTGAGAGAAGCCGTTCATCTGTTGCTCGAAAAAGGTGTTCAGGACTTGGTTGTAGTGCACTTCCCCGAAGGCGGTTATGCCATGACTAAAGAAGGGAGCGAATACTTTATGCCCTCGTTTCTGGTACACAACAACGAGATAAAAGGCACGGTTGGTGCAGGTGACGCATTCTGTGCCGGCATACTGTATGCTTTACATGAAAACATAGACCTGGCTCAGGCACTGAAAATTGCCAATGCCAATGCCCGTTTTAATCTGCTCCATCCAACATCATCAGGCGGTGCAGTAGAAATAAATAAAATAAACGAGTTCATTCAACACGGCACCCTACGCGATCCGGTGATAAAAATTTAAAACTATCTATTATGAAACGATCAGAAATCAACAGTTACATCAGCGAAGCAAAGACCTTTTTTAACCAACATTCGTTTAAACTGCCACCCTGGGCTTTTTTTACACCCGACGACTGGAAAAAAGCGGGTCCAGAATATCGCGAAATTAAAGATAACATGCTTGGATGGGATCTGACGGATTTTGGTTCAGGAAATTTTCAAAAAACAGGATTGCTGCTTTTTACAATACGCAATGGGAACTTCAATAACCCTGCATATAAAAAATCTTATGCCGAAAAGATAATGATTGTAAGAGAAAAACAAATTACACCAACCCACTTTCACTGGAACAAGATGGAAGATATCATCAATCGTGGCGGCGGTGAACTATGGATACAGGTATGGAAGGCAAATAAGCAGGAAGAAAAAACAGACGATAGCTTTACCATTCAGATTGATGGGGTAACCCGCACATTTAGAGGCGGTGATATTGTTAAACTGACACCCGGTGAGAGCATCTGTCTTGAGCCATATGTTTATCACGAATTCTGGGCAGAGAAAGGGATGACACTAGTAGGCGAAGTATCCATGGTTAATGACGACAATAACGACAATCGTTTTTATAAACCATTGGGGCGCTTCCCGGCGATTGAAGAAGACCAGAAGCCCATTCACCTTCTATGTAACGAATACCCTGTATAAACGAAATTTAACCCGGATTTTTCAGTTGATGAAACCAACTGAAAAATCCGGGTTTATTGTATCTAAGGAATTTCTATTGCAAAATCGCGGTTTAACCACCAATTGCTCCGCCAAGGTTAACCAGGAAGAACAACAGGAGTAGAATCCCGACAACCATAGCACAGGAGATCAAAAAACCGACTGTGTCCTCTTTTGTCCATTTGCAGAATTGCCATTGTGTTTTCGGGAAGATCAGCAGATGATCAAACCGGCCAGGATTCTGGTATGAAAGATTCAGTTCACGCTCATCCACTTCCGGATCGCCGGTTACAGGTGTTTTCATCTTAGCATAAAAACGGGATAAATTCACCTTCTCCTGTTCGGTGTGTTTGGTAAGAAAACTGATAAGAATGACAATCAGGAAGGGGAGCAACAAACGTATGATTACACGCAAGGTTTCGTTAAAAGCATACCTGTTCACCTGCAGATCAAAACCGAGCAATTGAACAACAACAAGATCAACACTCAGGAGTCCGCGGCCTGTTTGAGTTCCGTCATCAGCAACAATTATTCCCTGTGGCCAGAAAATAGATTTCTGGGGCTGCCTGAAATTACGTGAAAACTTTTCGCCAATACGTATTGAATCAGGACGATTTGATTTGATCAGGCCTTTCTCATACATCATATCCCATTTTCTGATTTCCTCGTTACGTTGGACAACATCCATGGTATGTGCAGTATAAGTTCTCGCCTCCACCACCTCGTTGGTTTTTTTCAATAAGAAATTATTGCTTCTTATCTGTGGGAAAATGAGCGGTAAAATAATCGGAATCAGATAAAATATGCTGAACGTAGCAATAATAGTTGTCCAAACGGCCTTTCTGTTTGTCCGTTTCCACAATACGCCAAGCCATAAAGCAGATGAATAAATAATACTAAATTCCCAGTTCGCTTTCAGTTGATTAAGAATACTATTTGAATTCATTACCATCAAAGCAGCACCGAGAACCACAACGGCTCCCAGCATACGGCCCACAAAAACATAGTGTTTCTCGGATTTCCCCGTATTAATATGCCTGTAAATATTATTGGTGAGCAACCCGGAAGTTGTAAGCATCATCATAGACGATGTAGCGATGAGAGCAGCAATCAGTGAAGAGATCAATAAGCCAATAAGACCGATATTTAACGGGCCAAGCAATGCTTTTGCAGAATAGCCCCAGAGTTTATCAGTATCATGCAGCGAATTGCTGTAAAGCAAAGTCAGTGCCAAAGCAGTAAACCCCCAAAAAACGATAGCTATGCGTTTGAGATAGGTTCCAAAAGTAAGTCCATAACGGGCAATATATTCATTTTTAGACGACCCGGATGCAACAAGTTGATTAGGCCCTGCTGCAACATTTATCGTTGCCAGCACAGAGATAGCAAGAATATAATACCACGTAAAATCAATGGTATAAGGTGATCCGAAGATTTCGAAAAACGACTCAGGTAAATGATGATGAATCATCCGGAGAGGGCCAAGGACTCCGGTAGATCCAAATACTGTATTAATCTGTGCCAGGGCAAATGGAATCAAAATAATAGAAAGCATCAAAATAAAAGCGCCCTGAATCACATCGCTCACAAAGGCGGCCTCCAACCCGCCGATTATAGTAAATGACACAACAATCAGTACCATAATCCATATAAAAACATTTTTATTGATATGCGAGAAATGTTTATCCGGCCTCAGCAATTGAAGGTCTTTCAGTTCATCTTTTTCTGTTGCTGTAAGAGCGGCATAATCCATTTTCTCCAATTGTTCAAGCCGAATGGCCTTGTTATATTGAATCTTTTCGGCCGGCAATAATTGTTCAACGCTTTTAGGTGTCATCACCATAACTGTTTTGGTGATACCAATGAATCCGACAGAAAGCAGTATCATCAGCCCTACAGAAGATAAAACAGAATAAACAATAGCCAGAGACCGCGATGCATATCTTTCAGCAAAGTAATCGGCCATGGTTAATACACGCATACGCCGGTACCAAACACCGGTAAACCAATACGATGGAGTAGCAAAAAGCATCATTAACGCGCTCCATATCCCCGAAGCGCCATTATTAGCAGTAGTGGTAGTAACACTGGGGCCGGTATCAGCAGATGTAGCTTGTCCAAAAGCAGAAAACACCTGAATAAGTTTATTAAACCGGCGTCCACCCATAAAATAGTCCTCTGAATTTTTTATCCGGGAAAAACTCCAGAAAGCAATTCCAAATATCACTGTAAGGTAGCAGCCAAGTACTACAATATCCCAAATGCTTAATCCAAACATATCCTTTACGAATTAAAATTAGTAATCAATCATCGTTAACACCATACACAATCGCGGTATTCCCTGAGTTTATAAATTTCGGTACCGGCCATAACAGCGGCTCCAATACCGTGGTCGCCTCCCGGTTCAACGGGTATTTTATAATAATATGTCAGATCTTGTTTAAAATTAAACCCTGTGCTCACCTTATCAAAATAACCATCGGCCTGAATACAATTATTTACAAGTCCTTCCCAGCCCCTGACAGCAATAGAAGCATAAATATCACCAATCCACCCCTCATTGACGGCTTTGGCCACAGCATAAGTATACATGGCAGTACATGATGCTTCCAACCAGGAATCGGCTTTATCGAGCAACTGTCTCCACATCCCTGTGGATGTTTGGAAACGAGCCAGCCCGACAATATGCTCCTTAAGTATAGATGTCAATTCGGTACGTTTGGGATGGTCGGCAGGCAATACATTCAGCAATTC
>CAZRNJ010000248.1:0-3964 GCA_964601385.1 uncultured Bacteroidales bacterium
ACTTCACCCGTTGCCAGTTCGTAATTACCTGCTATTTCATCATCATTTAACGGACGGGTGCAGGGTATGTCGCCGTAAAAATGGTCGGCATGTGTTGTCCCTAATGCAGGGATTGAAATTCCGGCCTGTGCCCATACTGTTGCCATACGTGAATGAGTATGTACAATACCATTTATCTCTTTAAATTTTTTATACAAAAACAGATGTGTCGGCGTATCCGACGATGGTTTTAACCGGCCATCCAAGAGCTTCCCTTCAATATCTACGATAACAATGTCCTCAACAGTCATCTCTTCGTAAGATATTCCGCTTGGTTTTATGGCTACCCGGCCATTTTTGCGGTCTATACCGCTCACATTGCCCCATGTGAACATTACAAGCCCGTGCTTTACCAGCGACTGATTGGCTTCATACACCGTATATCTTAATTGGTCCAGCATCGTATTTTTTTTAATTACTGAATTATCATTCGTTGTGTTGTGGTATAATTTCCGTTCGTCATTTTCAACAGGTATATTCCGGATTTTAGCTCTTGCCGTTCAAAGTATATTGTAATCGGGTTTTGGGGAGCACTGCTGTTAATAATTTCCCGGATTTTTATTCCGGTCAGATCATACAGTTCAACCCGGATTGCGTTGGATTTATCTGTTGTAACGGTTATTGTTGATGTCTGATGAAGAGGATTAGGACTGACGGTCATTACCGGCCCGGTGCTCAGGGTTACAGGATGAGCGATTGACGTCAGGGACTTATATATTTCTATGGAACCACCGTCAGGAACGGCATCAAATTGTATGGTGTCTGTTTCAGTTATATGGGTAATCAATGTGTTTCCCTGTTTTATGGAGTCAATTGCCCATGCCGGTTTGCGGATACGCAAGGTAACCGGAAGGTCGAAAATGCTGTCCTCCATAGCATCGGTCAGTTGCAATACCCATTTAACCGTATCTTCTGAAAGGATGTTCAAGCTGGCAGTATTGCTCTCCTGATGATAGCGGTTTGCATTACCAAAACAGGTAATCCATAACGACGATGCAAATGTTAATAAGGTATCCATCTGCATCCTGAATGAATCAACAGGGGTTATAAAACTACTTGATCCGCCGGTTTCGATACCGTGGTAAAGAAAATTGCACCATCCACGGTTATTTATTGCATTGGTTATCCATGTTTTTACGCTAAGAGCAGTAATTGTTGGCCCCATAGTATTTGCTCCTACCCTGAAATACCTGTCATGAAAAAAACGGTCGGTAGTTACAAACCAATTGTAGCTTTCGTATCCGTTTGGATTACTTCCGGCATTCCGGCCGGCTACATAGTATCTTTTTGCTATGTTCCTGATCACCGTATCTTTGGCATTGCTCGTGCCGCCTTCACCGTATGGCCAGGCAATGCTTATGCATTTTTCGTCAGGTAAATGTTTCCGGATACTGTCTCTTGAATTTCTCAGTTCATCTTCAATTGCAGTTAGGTTCCCGGGTACATAGTTTCGCAGATTGGGGTGTGTAACGGTATGACTACCAATTTCATATCCTGCATTATATGCGCTAACCACTGAGTCCCAGTTTATGGGATATGACCCTGAGTTAGTGCATACAAAAAATGTTGCAGGAATACCCCGGGCTTTAAGTTCCTGTAACGCAAGGGAGAATTGGGTCGGGTAATTGTCGTCAAATGTGATACATGCTGCTGCCGGCTTATTCTTGAACCATCGGGGAATAGAATATTCAAGTACGGTTTGTCCATTTAAATATGCGGTCAGAATTAAAACCGCAGTTGTAACCAGTGATTTTTTCATGTGTATATAATTTTTAAGTTATTGATTTTCAATCCCCCTTAGTCCCCCTTTTCTAAGGGGGATAGCATTGCGTTTTCCCCCTTTTTAAAGGGGGATAGTATTATGTTTTCCCCTTTTTAAAGGGGGCGCAGGGGGATTTTTTACAATATTCATTCTCGGTTGTTGTGCTTATTTTTATTCGCTCATGTACATTTCATTTGTTATTTATTTGAAAGGGGTATATAGAGATGTGACGTTTACTTCTAAGGTATTTAAATATGCTCTTTATCATGTAAAAATAACTGTTCTTTAAAAAAAACCGAAATAAATCAATCAATAGTCTGAATAATAGATAATTATAATATTTTACATAAAGTTACTTTCATTTACAGATTAATGCCGTGCAACATTTGTACTACAAAATGAGAAAATAGAGCAAAATATATAATAAATATTTAATACTTAAGTCCATGCTTTATAGTATTTTTGGGAAAAATAAATTGAGAACATACCTACAAAAAATGAGTAAAAAGTTAATTTTATTGTAACCAAAACATAGATATTCACGTATAAAATATTCCTTAATAAAAACCAAAACCAAATGTCAGAAAAACAGATTGTTAAACAATTAAAGATTAAATTTATGAAAACAATGCGTCTTTTATTATTAGCTTTTTTTGGAATAGTATTATTCCAAGGTGTCAATGCGCAAGCGCCACCTTTCGGAGTTGAAATGACTAATGCAGGCGGTATTGATACTGTTATCATTGGTAAACGTACTCCTTATTTTGTAATGCCTGACCCCATTCTCAACAGTGGATTTGCGGCAGCTTACGATACAAACGTGCTCAAAGCAGCACAGGGCTTGCTTTCAAGCTGGACATGGTCAGTGACAGCAGCAGGTACCGTTGCCAAAGAAGGTAATTCAGCCGAAGGTGATGGTCCGTATGTTGAAATCGTTTGGTCAACGGCTACTACTGCAACTATCTCTGTTGCTGAAGTTTCTGCAGCCCCGGCCAGTTGCGCCGATGCCACTCCGGTGACACAAAGCGTACAGGTAATTGATACCTTCGACTACATTGTTGCCAATAATCCGGCAACCCAAACAACCTACCTTTGTGAAGGCGCTCTTCCGGTTAATGTTCAGATTGATGATTATACCTATAATGGAGTTCAGACCAACAGTACATTAAATATGAAACTTGATTATAGAATTAGCAGATTAAATTCCGATCTGTCATTTAACAGCCAGCTTCACGAAGCTGAAGATACATTATTTCAGGTTGCACAGCCCGGCGCAAGTGGTCCAGTAGTTTTCTGGCCTGCCAAACAGCTTTATGCAATTGGTGGTAACATAACTGAATACAGATTTAGTTTTGGTGCTCCGGCATGGGGTGGCGCTGAAGATAATGGTATTAACGACCATATTACGCGTAAGTGCGATTATCTGGCGCTGGCTACAAAAGACGGAAGCAACCCTGACCAGTTTACGTATTATGATCAGGAGACCGTAGGATCAATTAGCGATGAAAAGGTTTTTATCGTATATCCTGCTCCGGTTACCGGACCTATCTATTATGTACCTAATTCATTTAATAAATAATTATTCTTATCCACAGGGCTGATCGCTAACCGGTTAGCCCTGTTTTCTTACGGTTTGGTTTTGGTGTACTAAGGAATATTCAGAAATTGAATATTTTTGTATATTGTATTTTTTACGAAAAATATGGCTTGGTGCTGTTCTTATTTGGCTGTTCTCTGTTCAGCTTTTCAGTCAGTTTGATACAGCATGTATTGGTGACCGTAATGTCTGGTATGGCTTACCTTCTTCCGGCTACAATACCATTGATATATGGACAGTAGAGGGTGAAGCAACCGGCGATGTCAGTTTCCGCCAGATTGATGATACTATTATTGTTGATTGGCTTCCGTGGATGACTGCCGGGTTTTATACCATCACGGTTCAGCAGTATACCGTATTTTTTGACAGTAATCATGATAGTGTATTATGTGCAGGTGCGCCTTTTAGCGATAGTGTGTTGGTGTGGGGGCCAACAGGGCTTTATATCGGCAACGATCAGGCAACCTGCGTTGGTTCATCCGCATCGTTTGCTTCTAATAATAGTTATCCCTCTTATTTGTGGTCAACGGGCAGTAACAGT
Organism: uncultured Bacteroidales bacterium; assembly: GCA_964601385.1. GTDB lineage: Bacteria > Bacteroidota > Bacteroidia > Bacteroidales > JBBRXJ01 > CAZRNJ01. The sequence continues at coordinate 3,940 of CAZRNJ010000248.1, forward strand.
TCATCTGTTACAATTGAAACACCGG
>CAZRNJ010000249.1:0-3963 GCA_964601385.1 uncultured Bacteroidales bacterium
GTTCTTTGCTCTCTGCCCGGCAACGTATCTCTGATGGCTATAAACTGTGGCTTATGATAACGTCATGGACGATGATTGTTTTGCGGAGGGTATAAGATGCTTAATTTTATATATTCGACTCTTCTTTTAGTTACGCTGGCATATCCTCTTTACCGCTTTCATGAGCCACGTCTCAGAATGAAAAAGAATGTTTTTTCCGTGTTCCTTTCCGTTTCTTTTGTTGCCGTATTTTTTATCGGATGGGATATTGTTTTTGCTATAAATAAGTTATGGAACTTCAATCCCCGTTTCGTCACCGGAGTATCACTCTTTTATCTGCCTTTGGAAGAATGGCTGTTCTTTTTTGTTATCCCTTATTCGTGTCTTTTTATTTATGAGGTTGTTAATTATTTTTTTCCGGAAATGCGTTCTTCATGCCTGATTTCTGCTGCCAGTATTCTGTTTGCTCTATTTTTGCTGATTGCAGCCATTTTAAATACTAACCGGCTTTATACGCTGGTTTCCTTTTCCTCCGGATCTGTTGTTATGTTAATCCTTGTTGTCATTCCGTTTTATCGTAAACAGTTAGCCCTGTTCTGGCTTAGCTGGTTTTTTTGTCTCATTCCTTTCTTTTTTGTTAATGGGGTACTGACAGCACTTCCTGTCGTCAGCTATGCTGCCGTAGGCATATTGAATATTCGTATCTTTAGTATTCCTGTCGAAGATTTTATCTACAGTCATGCATTATTGTTTCTTAATTTTGCGTTGTATAACTATCTGATCCGGAATAAAAGATGAGAAAACTGAATCTGAAGGTTTTTATTGATGAAAGCGGTGGCTTTTGTTTTGGTGTGGTCAATGCCATACAAAAGGCAGAAAATGCCTTGAAAAATTATCGGAATGTGTATTGTCTGGGACAGATTGTTCATAATGACGACGAAGTTAGCCGGCTTGAGAAATTAGGCCTCGTGACGATTACACGCGAAGACCTGTCAGTGATCCATCATTCAGTAATTCTGTTTCGTGCTCATGGCGAACCTCCTGAAACATACCGGAAGGCACTGGAGAATAATAATGAGATTATTGATGCATCTTGCCCGATTATCCTGAATATTCAGAAGAAAGTTATGACTGCTGACCGCAATGGTGAGTTTATTTTGCTTTTTGGCAAACATAACCATCCCGAAGTAATCAGTTTGGCCGGCCAGTGCCTTAGGATGCCGCTGATTATTGATCGTTTTGAGCAGATCATGATCAATGAACTACCCAAACAGGTTACTATTTTCAGTCAAACTACAATGAGTTTGAGGGAATATCAGGATTTAATCAAACAGATCGAAACGCAGGGTGTTAGCGTTAAAGTGCATAATACAGTTTGCCGGCAGGTTTGTAACAGGGAAGATGAAATTTTTAGTTTCTGCTTGCGTTTCAATAAGGTGGTATTTGTTGCCGGCCGGAATTCTTCGAATGGGAAAGTGCTTTACAGCAAATGCAGGGAAGCAAATACGCATACATACTTTGTTTCATCTGATAGTGAAATTATTTTGGATTGGTTTACCGCTAATGAAACGGTAGGCGTTTGTGGCGCCACCTCAACACCCCGCTGGCAAATGGAAAAAGTGAAGGATGTGCTTGAATCGTTTTAGGGATAACTATTCTGTTTTTAACCGGGATTTTGCTGTTGAAAAACTGAAAACAGCTCAAACGGTTTTTCCGGTTGAGCGTACCCGGTAAACCTTTGCTCGCTATAGCTATGCAATAGCGAAAGCGATACTACCGTTGGAAATCTTCCTTTGGATTGAACATCAAAGGATTGATTTTCAAGAGCGATTTTCAGTTGAGATTAATCAACTGAAAAATCAGGGTTTAAAGCTATTTCCGGCTCAACTGTATTGCAGAGAACAAAAAAAGTTGTATCTTGCAGGATTGTATTTTGAATATTTTTTTGATTGTACCAAATGATTAAAACCGCAGTCATTTGCTGATTTATACTCATCATATCACCAGCAGGGTAAGGTATTGTTTCGATTTTGTTTTTGGTCATGTATTGCGTATACCTTACGAGATTACTACGGATAAATCAATTTTTCTCGATTATTCAAAAGCAAAAATTAATTATTCCAATACGCATTTCGGAAACGAACTTTTTATTGCCGCACATCCTTTGCTTACTTCAAATGGTGTGAAAAGTTATGAATTGATTGTAACCGAGTGGAAGGGAAAAAAAATATTCTTTCAAACAGGTAAAGATTCATTTCTGCCATTTGATATTTTTGCAGCAACTTTCTATCTGATCAGTCGCTACGAGGAATACCTCGATTTTGTGCCTGATCGCTTTGGGCGCTTTCCGGCCGAACAAAGTATCGCGGCCTCAAAAAATTTTCTGGATTATCCTATCGTGAATGAATGGATTATGATAATGGCTGATGAAATTAAAAAGCAATATCCTTTGTTCACGTTGCCTCAGCATAATTTTTCATATATCCCTACCATTGACGTTGATCATTGCTATAGCTATAAATGTAAAGGGATTTTGCGGAATGCCTGCGGTTTTATCCGGTCATTCTTTGCATTTGATATAACCGGCATATTGACGCGCATCCGTGTACTTACAGGACGCATGAACGATCCGTTTAATACATTTGAACTGATTTATAAACTATATGCAGGGTTATCGTCTAAACCGGTTTTCTTTTTTCAGGTCGGCAGATATGGGAAGTACGATAAAAATGTATCTGTCCGGAATCACTGTTTCAGGGATCTGATCAACCAGACAGCGCAATACGGCTTGGTTGGCCTTCACCCTTCTTTTCAGAGTAATAAAAGTATAAAATTATTAATGCATGAAAAACGTGCGCTTGAAAGTGTTACCGAGTATCCTGTAATCCGTAGCAGGCAGCATTATTTAAAAATTACTTTGCCGCAAACGTATCAGCGTTTGCTTGCAGCAGGCATTACTGAAGATTATTCAATGGGTTACCCCGACCGGCCGGGATTCAGAGCCGGTACTTGTACGCCATTTTTTTTCTACGACCTTGAGACAGAAAAGGCAACTGAACTGAAAATTTTTCCGTTTCAGGTTATGGATGTAATGTTTAAAAAAGATTGTGATTGTGATACCGGACGAACACTCGTTAAAATTAAACAAATGATTGACCGGACTGCTGGTGTTTCCGGTGTCTTTATCTCGGTGTGGCATAATGATAATTTTTTCCGGACAGGTAATGAACCTGATTTATTGAGTGCCTGTTCTGAAATGATTGACTATCTCAAAACAAAAACATCAACTGCCGGAGGATAAACAATACAATCCGGACGGGCTGGAGATTAATCAGAAAATGCATTATTCCTGTTGTTCTTCATCCGGCTCAACTTCTGTATCATCTTCAGCATCATCATCATCGGCTGTTTCGGCGGTTTCAGTTGATACTACCTCGTTCAGTACGGTTTCTTTTTCAATATCCTGGTTTTCGCCGCTATCAACAATGGTAATTGACGCAATGGCATCATTATCGCGCAGATTAATCAGCCGTACGCCCTGCGTTGCTCGTCCGGCAACCCGGATATCATCTATCGAAATACGGATGGTAAGCCCGTTTCGGGTGATGATCATCAGGTCGTACCCGTCTGTTACGCCTTTTATGGCAATCAGTTTTCCGGTCTTTTGTGTGATATTGATTGTCTTTACTCCTTTGCCGCCCCGGTTGGTTACACGGTAATCAGCAACCTTCGACCGTTTGCCGTATCCTTTTTCCGATACAACCAGCAAGTCATGATCTTCGCTCTCAACGCAAACCATACCAATCACGCGGTCATTTTTGCCTTCGGCAAGTTTCATTCCCCGTACCCCCATGGCTGTTCGTCCCATTGGCCGTACTTTGCTTTCGTGGAAGTGAAGCGCCTTTCCCTGTCTCGCCGAAATAATGATATGGTTATTTCCATTCGTTAACCGCGCCTCTATCAGGTTGTCCCCTTCTGTAACAT
>CAZRNJ010000250.1:0-3941 GCA_964601385.1 uncultured Bacteroidales bacterium
AAGGTTATTCCCTCTGCTTTAATAAATGCTTCTCTTGCCTGTTCGACACTCACAGGTTTTTCGGTTTCGCACCATACCACTTCCGAATGTGCCCGCATAACCGGTATGCGAACACAGGTGGCGCTCACTTCAATATCGGAGTGCATAATTTTGCGCGTTTCGTTATACATTTTCATTTCCTCTTTTGTATACCCGTTATCAACAAATACATCAATTTGCGGAATGATATTATATGCCAATTGATATTTGAATTTTGAAATGGTTGGCTTTTGACCGTTCACGATTTGAGCGGTTTGATCAATTAATTCCTGCATGGCCTGCGCTCCGGCACCGCTGGCTGCCTGATATGAGGCCACATGTACCCTGCGGATATGGGAAATAGATTCAATGGCCTTGAGTGCAACAACCATAATAATGGTAGTGCAATTGGGGTTAGCAATCACATTCCGGGGTCTGTTGCGGCAATCGGCAGCATTTACTTCGGGCACAACAAGAGGCACATCAGCATCCATACGAAAGGCGCTGGAATTGTCAATCATTACGGTGCCATGCTTGGTTATTGTTTTTTCAAATTCGCGCGAGGTACCGGCACCTGCCGAAGTTAATGCAATATCAATACCTTTAAAATCATCGTTATGTTGTAAATGTTTTACAGTTATTTTTTTACCCTTAAATTCATATATACTTCCTGCACTTCGTGATGAACCGAATAATACCAGATCGTCCATGGGAAAATTTCTTTGTTCAAGCACTTTTAGAAATTCCTGTCCCACAGCTCCGCTGACTCCAACAATTGCGACTCTCATAAATCTTTAAGTTAAAAATTAGCAATTATAAATGTTTAATTCTTGCAAAAATTATAATAATATCTGACATTTGAAACTATTACGAATAAAAAACAGCGACTTAATTGAAAATTACTGATTTTAATCAGTTTGTTGCATGAGATTATTGGTTTTTTGGGTTCTTTTAATCAGCGTTGTTTTTAGCTATGGCCAGATTGAAGAGGATTTTACGGATGGTGATTTTGTACTTAATCCATCATGGTCGGGGGATAGCGACCGGTTTGTTATTGGTAGCGATTTACGGTTGTGGCTAAATGCTCCGGCTGTCACTAGTATGGCAGGAATGAGTGTGGCTTCCTTGGCCTCGGTAATGGCCGAATGGCAGTTTAATATCCGTATGGAGTTTAATCCGTCATCGTCTAATTATTGTAAAATATATCTGATATCAGATAAACAGAATCTTACCAACTCGCTGAATGGTTATTATTTACGATTGGGGTTTACTAATGATGATATATCCCTGATCCGTCAAACCGGAACAACAGAAACTGTAATAATTGATGGTTTGAACGGATTATTAAATAAGTCCTTAATCAATGTGTCAATTAAGGCAACGCGCGACAGTGGCGGCTTATGGCGAATACAGGCCGATACAACGGATGGAATCCATTATTTTGATATAGGCACCTGCTCTGATAATTTTGTCCGGTATTGTTCTTATTCAGGAGTTGTATGTATTTATACATCTACCCGTTCGAAGCAGTTTAGTTTTGACAGAATCAGGATAAGCGGTATGCCATATATTGATAGCATAAGGCCAGTATGTGATTCGGTAAAAATGTATGATCGTCACTCGTTGTTACTTTTTTTTTCTGAACCACTTGATTCATTATCATCTCATTGTGTGGCAAACTATTCGATAAATGGACTTACGCAGCCCTCAACAGTATTATACTTTGGCAGCAGGCAATGCCTGATTTTACAATTTAATGAGCCGTTTAACGAAGGCCGCTTATCTCTTAAAATGAATAATATCAGTGATGATGCGGGTAATATTATTCGTTTGACAGAAATGGTTTTTAATTATTTTTCAGCTTCTTTTCAGGATATAGTATTTACCGAGATAATGGCCGATCCGACACCTGTTGTCCGTTTACCCGGGTATGAGTATCTTGAATTATTTAACCGCTCGGATAAGTATCTTAGTATTTCAAAATGGAAGTTGAAGATTGGGAATACGATACGGATTATTTCTGATATTACAGTAATACCGGGGGAGTATCTTATATTTTGCAATACTGCGGCTGAGGCCTATTTTTCGTTGTATGGCCGGGTTGTCCCGGTATTTTCTTCGGCCAGCAGTTTATCCAACGATGGCCAGACAATACAATTGTTTGACAGCAATGGGGTTTTGATTACCGAATTGTATTATACACCGGACTGGCATAGTAATTCTGTTAAGAAAGACGGCGGATGGTCACTGGAGATAATTGATCCGGAAAATCCGTGTACAGGTAGCCGGAACTGGACATCATCAGTTGATCCATCCGGAGGTACGCCGGGACGGGAAAATTCTGTGAACAGACCAAATCCCGATTTAATTCCGCCGGCAATGGAAAAAATCATTGTATTAACCGACAGTACAGTAATTGTTGTTTTTAATGAAATGTTGGACAGCATTGAAGTATCACAGCCGGTTTATTTTGTTGATCAGCAGATAGGAGCACCCCGGATTATCCGGTATATCGGAGAAGAGCATACCAGAGTATTGCTTGTGTTCAACCAAAAATTGATTACAGGGAAAGTTTATACCATGAAGTTAACCGGCAAATTAACGGATTGTTATGGCAATTATGTGGATCAGAATCAATTGGTAAGTTTTGCCCTGCCTGAACTGGCTGCTGTGGGAGATATTATTATTAATGAAGTATTATTTAATCCGTTTAGCGGTGGTTATGATTATGTTGAGTTGTACAACCGTTCGTTAAAAGTAATTGATATTGCATCACTCCGGATTGGCAACGGAAATGCAGGCGCCGGAAGTAGTTCAGTTCTGTCGGAGGATGGTCGGTTAATTTTTCCCGGTGAGTTTCTGGTATTTAGTGAATCGTCCCAGTCGGTGCAAATGAACTATTATACTCCTGACCCGGAGTCAATTATTGAATTAAGAGAAATACCCTCTTTTCCCGACGACGACGGAATGGTTTCGCTGTATACCAGTGATTTAACAGTAATAGACCAGATGGTTTACAGGGAGAGTATGCATTTTGCACTAATTAATAATACAGAAGGCGTTAGTTTAGAAAAGATTCATTATGATATACCAGCGAATGATACATCCGGTTGGCACTCGGCAGCTGCTACAGTTGGCTATGGTACTCCTGGTTATGAAAATTCACAGTTTGCCGAAGGCAATGCAGTAACAGACGGTATTTTATTAAGTCCCGAGGCATTTAGTCCGGATAATGACGGGATAGACGATTTTTTGACTATTAATTATAATTTTAGTTTGCATGGTAATCTGGCAACGGTTAGAATATATGACAGGAATGGCATATGCAGAAAGACGTTACTGGATAATGAATTAATTGGCGCAGAGGGGGTTCTGTTTTGGGATGGAACTACTGAAGAAGGTTACAGGGATCGGCAGGGGATATATATTGTATGGTTTAGTATAATACGTCCTGATGGTTATACCAGATCTTATAAAAAACCATGTGTGTTAAGCGTGCAGAACAGATAAACAGGATACCGGGATTAGCCCAATGAAATTAAATAATTTGACATTGCTTTTTATATAGGTTAATGCGGAGTAATGAAAAATATTCGATGCAATAGAAAGTTTTTTATCATAGCGATTACGAAAACATTTACTATTTAGCTTGTTTTTTCGCGAGTTCTTTATTTTAAATGATTGATTTGCATAGAGTAAAATAATGACAACATTTGACAAGTGTTTTTTTGACCAACTTTTAGAAAATTGACTTATCTTTGAATAAGTAAATTTGTTTTCATAATAGCATTTGGTTTTAAGGGGTTAAATAGGCTGTTTGGATAACAAAAGCCCGGCTTGGAAGAGCCGGGTTTTTTTTGGCTGAAATGTTATTATCCCAGATCCGTCATTAGAATTACGAAGGCACAAGGAAAGGCCAACTC
>CAZRNJ010000251.1:0-3936 GCA_964601385.1 uncultured Bacteroidales bacterium
CACGATGAGTGAATTCATTTCTGTAACATCCTCCACCGAAACACCGCGGGGGCCATTGCGCATGATGACCCTGTGGGCATCAACCACATTGAGCGTGGGCTTACGATACAAAACAAACTCGGCAATACAGCGATGCAAGTCATGCTCATGCCAGAACCAGCGGTCCCACACAACACCCATCAGGTTTTTCATGCCGATTGTCAGTGTTGTGCCGCTGTGATGTTTTAATACCGGTACATTGATGATCACATCAGCGCTAATGTACGCCTCATGGACCTTCACTCCCTTCAGTTTTACTGCGCCGGGGATAGTTACCGGCTTATAATTCTGTTCGCTGTTTCCGGGAAGCATAATACCGCCGGCTGATGTTACGGCCTGCTGTATACCGCTGTTTTTATAACATTTATTCCAGTCATTGCAGGTCTTATCAAAAACAATAACTTTTTTTGCACCCTGCTGAACGCATAGGGCTACAATCTTTTTCACCAAACCCGCATTGGTATTTGCAGCTCTTTCGGGCGGAGCATCCCATCCGATATTTGGCTTAACAAGTACCGTCTGGCCTTTCATTACAAATGCCGATAAACCGCCCAGCGATCTAATGGCCATATCGAACATCGCACCCGGCTCACCGCCTTTAACTGCAACCAGGTCAAATGGCTTTTGCTGCTGATGCCCGGCAGAAACTACAGGAACCATGCCTGCAACTATTCCGGCCTTGATACCTGTGGATATAAACTGCCTGCGCTTCATAAATAGCTGTGCTTATTCTTTATAAATACTACTGGCTTTAACAAACGTATAAGGCGGAACCGTACTAAACTGCTTGGTGGTAGATCCACTACCCAGAAATGAATTATTCCCAATGGTTACACCGGCATTAACAATTGAACCGGTAGAAATATGGCAATGATCCTGCACCACCGCATCATATTCAACAAGCGAGCGTGAATTAAGTATGCAATTGTTACCAATAACAGCTCCGGCATTTACAATAACATCATGCATAATAATCGTTCCCTCTCCTACCTTGGCATAGGGTGATACATAAGCATAGGGTGAAATAATTGAAGGCAGTTTAACCTCCTGCTTTTTCAGTTTTTCAAACAGCCGTTTACGCAGTTCACCGGTGCCGATCTGGCCTACCGTGATCAAAAAATTCTTGACCTTTTTGGCAAACAGAGCAATTTGCTCATCAGTGCCTGTGATCTGGTATTTTAAAATTTTTAATCCTATCTTCTCCGGAAGATCAAGAATACCTGCGATCTCATATTTCCCTTGCTGTTCAATAACATCAATACATGACTTGCAATGACCGCCGCCACCCAATAAAATAATTTTCGATTTTGTTGCCATACCTGATTTTTTTTATTATTCACGGCTATATTACCGTCCCTTCAAATATAGAGATAAATGTTTTAATTCCTACTTTTACCACACGCTAATCTTACAGGATGGATCAAAAAAAAAGCACTCTTATATTATCCACGGCCTATCTCGGGCCCGTATCCTACTTCGCTAATTTTTTGAAATACAGCACAATCATCATCGAACAATACGAAAACTACAATAAGCAGTCGTACCGGAACCGGTGCATCATCTGTTCGGCTAACGGAGCACTTCCGCTGTCCATACCGGTAAAAAAAACAAACGGCACCAAAACCCTGATCCGTGACATTAAAATTGATTATGACACTCCCTGGAACAAAATTCATCTGAGAGGTATTGAATCGGGCTATAAAAATGCTCCTTTCTACGAACAATACATTGATCTGTTGCTGCCATTTTACACTAAACAACATCCATTTCTCCTCGACTTTAACCTTCAGCTAACCGGAATGATTCTGAAGGAAATGGGCATTGACTCACACTATTCATTAAGCAATACATTTATTCAGCCGGATAAATACACCGATGACATGCGCTATACATTACATCCTAAGAAATCAATAGATTTAATAAAGATCAGGTACCATCAGGTATTTGAATCAAGGTATGGTTTTATGCCGGACATGAGTATCATTGACCTGCTGTTTAACGAGGGCCCCTATTGCTTAAGCATACTCAGGGACTGCGTTGAAACAGAATGAATCGGCGAGTATTCCGTATCAGAAGCGGAACGACAGAGTAGCCAGAATCTGATTACGGGTATAATCAATTTTAGAATTTGTTCCCAGGAAAAGATAATGCTTCTGGCTGTTCAGAGCTCTTGAATAGGCGATGTCGAACGAAACATTGGCTTCTCTGTATCCGATACCACCCGATGCATACTGTACATCTGAATTATTACCATACAACGATGACTTATAGGGTGAATCATAATAAGCATATCCACCGCGAAGATAGATAGGATCGAGGCGAACCTCAAAACCACCACGGACGTTATGTGTCTGCTTAAAACTTTTTTGTATGATGGTATTAATATCGGTATAACTGTCCATATCGCCCTGCAAGCGCATAGCCGTATAATCAACAAACTCGTAGTCAACATCGAACAACGCCCGCTTACCTATGACAATGGCTAACGAGCCCATTGCTTTGTAGGGCGTCAGCACTGTATAGTCGCTCTGTGCCACATCTGAACGGTCTTCTGAATAGGAAGGATCAAAACCTGCATCATAATTGGCCTCAATGGCAGTATGAAACTCCTCGGTGAGCCAGTAGATCGTTGGGGTGTGAAATGCAAGTCCAATGCGCAGAGCATCTGTGGGCTTATAGATACCCCCTACTTTCAGATTGAGCCCGTTACCCCATGCATCAAGTTTTTCGCGAAAACTGAAACTGCCGATAGCCATTGTATTATCGTCAACATCATTTTCGTAGTGAAGAGTGGATTGCGAAAAATTTACCATCTCCCACCCGATGGTTGCGCCAAGATATAATTTATTGCTATAATTAGCACCCATACTAAACACCCATTCACCAATGCCTCCTTTACGGCGGATTGTTTTCTCCAATAACTGTCCGTACTTGCCAGAATCAGTCATATGACTCCAGAACTCGACTCCATAGCTGGTATCACCCGGCGCCGCGATTACCTGAAAGGTATCGGGATTAACCAGATAAGTGTTATAGGCCAGATATTCATAAAAAGGATCGAATCGTTCTTCGGAACCCTCGATATTCGAATTAAGAACAAACTCATCCAGCAGCGAACCATTTGCTTTTTCGGTGCGGATAGTAGTATTTTCTCCAAAATCGGCCAGCCGGTTATACCCGGTACCATAGCTAACGGTTGACCATCCTTCGTCACGTTTATAATCATAGGTATAAATAAAACCCAGATTACTGAATCCGAAATTATATTTGTAATCATTGTACCGCGATCCATTGAAAAATGCATCGGCGCTGTTATAATGAATTTTAGGAGTAAACACAAATTCGCTTCCTTTATAGAGCCCTATACCTGCCGGATTACTGCTGAGCGTTGAAAAGTCGCCTCCCAGTGCGCCAAATGCTCCTGCCATACCCATTGAGCGTGCTGTAGAGCCATGAAATGTACGGGAATAACGCAAAGCATCCGATTCATTTTGTGCATTAACCATGGCTACTGTTGCACCGATTATTCCTATCACAATCAACCGTTTCATTTTAGTAATCTTTTTATTGTTTTTGTCTCCCTTGCTAATCAAAAAAAACCGGATTTCATTTCTGTCATAAAAACCACGTTAAAATGAAATCCGGGCTGAATTTCTTTTTACCTTCTGCGTGAGCCGGCGCTTGAAGATCCGCTGCCCGATGATGATCCACCCGAACGGCTATAGCTTCCTCCCGATGATGATGATCCGCCTGAACGGCCAGAACTGCTGCCCAATGAACTACGGGTGCCACTGTATGTGCTACCCGACGAACGGCTGCTGCCCGACGAACTGCGGGTACCGCTGTATGTGCTGCCTGACGAACTACGATTATACGTTGAGCCGCTGCTTGACGAAC
>CAZRNJ010000252.1:0-3928 GCA_964601385.1 uncultured Bacteroidales bacterium
GGCCAGGATACTTTATACAGCAGTTCCTGGAATGCTTCTTCGATGTACTTTTTTATCTTCATCATACTCTGTCAAATGGCACGGGAGGAGCGACTCGAACGCCCGACACCTGGTTTTGGAGACCAGTGCTCTACCAACTGAGCTACACCCGTATTCAAGTTGGAGAAATGATCTCCAACTTTGGTTATTCAACAATATCTGTTACCCTTCCGGCGCCTACTGTTCGGCCTCCTTCACGGATAGCGAAGCGCAATCCCTGATTAATAGCTACAGGGTAAATCAGTGTAACAGTAAGCGACACATTGTCGCCGGGCATTACCATCTCGCGACCTTCAGGGAGCATAATTTCTCCGGTAACATCAAGGGTTCGTAGATAAAACTGCGGACGATAGTTATTGTGGAACGGAGTGTGTCTTCCGCCTTCTTCTTTTTTCAAAACATAAACTTCGGCCTTGAACTTAGTATGCGGAGTAATTGAACCCGGTTTGGCAACAACCATCCCACGGGCGATTTCATCTTTTTCAATCCCGCGAAGCAATAAGCCAACATTGTCGCCTGCTTCACCACGGTCCAGAATTTTCCGGAACATTTCAACGCCGGTTACCACTGACTTTTTCATTTCACTGCGTAAACCAACAATCTGAACTTCTTCGCTGGTTGTGATAACACCTGTTTCAATACGTCCGGTTGCAACAGTACCGCGTCCGGTGATAGAGAATACGTCTTCGACCGGCATAAGGAATGGTTTCTCATTTTCGCGCAGAGGAACAGGAATATATTCATCAACATGCTTCATCAGTTCAAGAACCTTTTCAACCCATGATGGTTCACCATTAAGCGCTCCAAGAGCTGAACCTCTTACGATAGGAAGAGTGTCGCCTTCAAATTCATAAAAGCTGAGCAGTTCGCGCACTTCCATTTCAACGAGATCAAGCAGTTCGGGATCGTCAACAAGGTCAACCTTATTCATGAATACCACCACTTTGGGAACGTTCACCTGGCGGGCGAGCAGGATGTGCTCACGTGTTTGCGGCATAGGGCCGTCAGTAGCTGCAACCACAAGGATTGCGCCATCCATTTGAGCAGCGCCTGTAACCATATTCTTGATATAGTCGGCGTGACCGGGACAGTCAACGTGGGCATAATGCCTTTTATCCGTCTGATATTCTACGTGGGCAGTATTAATGGTGATACCTCTTTCCTTTTCTTCAGGAGCATTGTCAATTGAATCAAATGAACGGTATTCAGCCAGCCCTTTTTCAGCCAGGATTTTGGTAATAGCAGCAGTCAATGTGGTTTTGCCATGGTCAACGTGTCCGATGGTGCCAATATTGACATGAGGTTTGGTTCTTGAAAATTTTTCTTTAGCCATAATTCAACATATTTTAATTAACAACTCTATTTAGTTACAACAATCATTTCACTTGAGCCAATGACGGGAGTTGAACCCGTGACCCCTTCCTTACCAAGGAAGTGCTCTACCACTGAGCTACATCGGCAGTGGCTGGAGCGGGAGACGGAACTCGAATCCGCGACCCTCAGCTTGGAAGGCTGATGCTCTACCAACTGAGCTACTCCCGCGTACGTCTGTATTGTACTGTCAGTTCCTGTCGTTTGATCAGCCACTGATCAGCCATGTTGGTCCTGTGTTTTTCAAAAAACGTGTGGGGAGAGCAGGATTCGAACCTACGAAGGCATATGCCAGCAGATTTACAGTCTGCCCCGGTTGGCCACTTTGGTATCTCCCCCGATTGACTTTCAGAGCCGATGGAGGGATTCGAACCCCCGACCAGCTGATTACAAATCAGCTGCTCTGGCCAACTGAGCTACATCGGCATATTCGATTTAGCTTTCCAAAGAACTTAGCGCTTTAACCTGTTAAAAACAAAAACGCTCTCCTGCCGGTAACCCTCCCGGTTTTATCCGGTAATTTACTTCCACCTAACCTAAACCATCAAATTGTAAATCAACAAATTCTAAACTTAACGTAAAGGTTCGATTTTAACGGGTGGCAAATGTACAAATATTTATTAAAAAACACAAAATATTTACTTTTTTTTTAAATCATTCCAACCCCGAAAAAATGCTGTTTTGCATTTTTCTTTAATAAAAAAGAATTAATACGGTATAATACAATTATTTACGCTGCTTGCCCTTTATTTTGGCAATTTGGTTACGTAATGCCTCTGTGGCCTCGTCGGTTGCCTCTTCAAATGTTTTACACTGCTTTTTTGCGAATAAATCATTGCCCGGGATAGCCAATTTAATCTCAACTATCTTATTTTCAGGTTTTTGTGTTTTAACTGCTCGTAAAAATACTTCAGCTTCAATAATCTTATCGTACAGATGCACCAAACGTTTCACTTTATCCTCAATAAAAATCTGTAACTTCTTATCTGCATCAAAATGAACCGAATGGATATTTATACTTATCATGGCTACGTCCTCCTGTTTTTTATGCCCTTGGATGAGCTTGTTTATAAATATTCTTTAATTTTTCAAACGTATTATGTGTATAGATCTGGGTAGCAGCAAGATTAGAATGTCCCAGCAATTCTTTTATCGTATTAAGATCAGCACCATGATTGAGCATATGTGTGGCAAATGTGTGACGCAATACATGAGGGCTTTTTTTATCAATAGTGGTGGCAAATTGAAGGTAGCGGTGAACAATTCGGTATACCATACGCGGATACATTTTAGCTCCTTTTTCTGTTATAAATAAAAACGGACAATCACTTTTTATAGTATTCTCCTGTAACAGGATATATTTTTCAATCTGCCTTAAAAAAGTTGTTGTTAAGGGAATAATCCGTTCTTTATTTCGCTTTCCCAAAATTTTAATTGAACCATCGGCCCTGTTAATATCTGTTTTTTTTATGTTTAATAATTCAGCCAATCGCATCCCTGTATTATAAAGCATTTCAATCACCAGTTGATTTCTCACGCCTTTAAAATCAGCGCCAAACTCATACTCATCAATCAATTGATTAATATTTCTCTCCTCAACAAATTCGGGTAGTTTTTTCTTTACTTTTAATGAATTAAGCCGATTAACAGGGTTTTTTGTCACCTTCCCTTCTCTCATCTGGTGCCTGTAAAAAACCTTTAGTGTTGTTAGTTTGCGGTTTACCGAACGCTGACTAATTCCTTCGTTTAACAAAGCAAGAATCCAGTCCCGTATAGTACGGTCATCAACCTTGTTTAAATCAATCTGTTTATTTTTTTTCTCCAGAAAAGCACAAAACTGACTCAAATCATTTTCATACGACAGCAATGTATGTGCCGAATACCTTTTCTCAAATTTCAGATACTTAAGAAAGGATTCCGTGCCGGTCATTGTTATGTTTTTTTTCTGCGCCGGTCAAAAACTGTTATTCAACGGCCTGCTGCAGTTTACCAATGAAAACAGCGCGCTTCACTACGTCTCTTTTTCGCTCACTCGGCTTTTTAAAGGACTGCCTTTCCCGCAGTTCCTTATTAATTCCGGTTTTCTCGAATTTCCGTTTAAACTTTTTTAAAGCTCTCTCGATGTTTTCACCTTCTTTAATAGGAATAATGATCATAATTTATTGTTTTTAAAATGGTTTGCAAAGTTATTAATTCCTTTCTATTTCATCAAATATTATTCCCGTGTTTTTAAGTATTTTTTATATGCCTAATAATCAATTAATTACAATGTAAATTACAACCAAAATCCAATGTAAAACAATTTTTTAAACTCTTGCAAAATAATACCTTCCGGCATTATTACCTAATCCTGATATCATCTAAACAAATATTTAAAATAACTTCGCCAAATAAATAATTTGTACCAGAATATATTCACCTATCTGCTTTGATGGTATTCTGAACATAAATTATGTATTATTGTCACTGTTGTCCGGAATAAATTCTAAAGAGCCAGAAGGCAATTAGCCTTCATAGC
>CAZRNJ010000253.1:0-3897 GCA_964601385.1 uncultured Bacteroidales bacterium
TTCCACCACCTGGGCAGGTAAAGTGCAAAATTATAAATTCTTTTACAGAATAAAAAACTATCCACCCCGATGATGGGCTGATATTGCATACAATCGGATAATTCAATATATTTGCACGCTTTTAATACATTGAAATGATAAAGATTACATTTCCCGATCATTCGGTTCGTGAATACGAGTCCGGAATTACACCTTACGAAATTGCCGGCCGCATCAGTTCCGGTTTAGCCAAAGAGGTTGTGGCCAGCGCTGTAAACGGACAACCATGGGATATCACCAGGCCTGTAACTGCTGACGCATCGCTTAAACTATTTAAGTTTGATGATGTAGAGGGCAAACATGCATTTTGGCATTCATCTGCACATATATTGGCCGAAGCGCTTGAGCAACTTTACCCGGGAATTAAATTTGGTATCGGGCCGGCTATTGAGAACGGGTTTTATTATGATGTTGACCTTGGCGATGGCCGAGTGATAACCGATGCCGATTTTCCCGCTATTGAAAAGAAATTTACTGAACTGGCGGCTCTTAAAAATTCGTTTAAACGGATAGACGTAACACGCGATCAGGCCTTGGAGTTTTTTACTAAAAAGGGAGATGAGTATAAGATCGAGCTGATTAATGAGCTTAATGATGGTTCTATTACTTTATACGAGCATGGCAGTTTTACTGATCTTTGCCGGGGGCCTCATCTGGCCGATACATCACTCGTAAAGGCGGTGAAAATCATTAGTATTGCCGGTGCCTATTGGCGTGGCGACGAGAAACGCAAACAGCTTACCCGTGTTTATGGGATTACCTTCCCTAAACAAAAAATGCTCGATGAGTATCTTGATATGCTTGAAAAAGCCAGAGAACGGGACCACCGCAAATTGGGGAAAGAGCTTGAACTATTCTGTTTTTCTTCCAGTGTCGGACAGGGGTTGCCCTTGTGGCTTCCCAAAGGCACACAGTTGCGCATGAAACTGGAGGAGTTTTTAAAAAATGTTCAACGAAGATATGGCTATCAGCAGGTAATGACGCCGCATATCGGACAAAAAGAATTATATGTCACTTCAGGCCATTTTGCAAAATATGGAAACGATTCGTTTCAACCGATTACCACTCCGGCCGAAGGGGAAGTTTTTTTATTGAAACCGATGAATTGTCCTCATCATTGCGAGATTTACAAAACAAAGCCACATTCGTATAAAGAACTGCCCATTCGCTATGCCGAGTTTGGTACTGTTTACAGGTACGAGCAGAGTGGCGAACTGCATGGCCTTACAAGAGTAAGAGGGTTTACCCAGGATGATGCTCATATTTTTTGTACTCCCGATCAGTTAAAAGATGAGTTCTGCAAAGTAATGGATATCATCTTCTATATTTTCAAGGCGCTTGATTTTAAAGAATTTGAGGCACAGATCAGTTTACGCGATCCTAATAATAAGGAGAAATATATCGGTACTGATGAAAACTGGCATAAAGCCCAACAGGCCATTATTGAGGCCACCCGGGAGAAAGGGCTTAATGCTACGGTGGTGGAAGGAGAGGCCGCGTTTTACGGTCCTAAGCTCGACTTTATGGTGCGTGATGCTATTGGCCGGAAATGGCAGCTTGGAACAATCCAGGTTGATTATAACTTGCCCGACCGCTTTGAACTGGAATATATCGGCCCCGATAATCAAAAACATCGTCCGGTTATGATTCATCGTGCCCCGTTTGGTTCTATGGAGAGGTTTGTGGCTGTTCTTATCGAACATACCGCAGGTAAATTCCCTCTTTGGTTAGCCCCCGAACAAGCTGTTATTCTGCCAATTAGTGAAAAATTTATGGATTATGCAAAAAAAGTTTCAGAATATCTAATAAATTACGATATTCGCACTTTCATTGACGACCGGAATGAGAAGATTGGTAAGAAGATACGGGATAATGAGATGAAACGAATCCCTTTTCTTCTTGTGGTTGGCGAAAAAGAAGCGCAGAGTGAAACGGTTGCTGTGCGTATACAGGGAGAAGGCGATAAGGGTACAGTGACGCTTTCGGAATTTGTTAAAATGGTAAATTGTGAAATAGAAAAACTGATTAGTATTGTATAACTTAAATTGGAGGACATTTGGAAAGAAAAAAGTACCAGGATACGCGCACGACAAAGGGGCCTTATAAACCGCCCTTTAATAAGCAGGATGCGGATAAGAACAAGAGCCGGCGGCCATTAGACCAAAAAAAACAGCTTGAATACAGTTACAGAGTGAATGACCGAATTCGTGTTTCGTCTGTTCGACTGGTAGGTGATAATATTGAAAAACCAGGTGTGTATCCGATTGATGTAGCACTGCGCATGGGTGATGATATGGATCTCGACCTGGTTGAGGTTTCTCCTAATTCAGATCCACCTGTTTGTAAACTGATTGATTTCCAGAAATTTATTTATCAACAACGAAAAAAACAAAAAGAAATCAAAGCCAGAACAGCTAAGGTGGTAATGAAAGAGATACGGTTTAGCCCGCATACCGATGACCATGACTATAATTTTAAATTAAAACATGCCGAGAATTTTCTTAAGGAAGGCGCAAAAGTTAAGGCGTATGTGTTTTTTAAAGGTCGAACCATTATGCATAAAGATCAGGGCGAAGAATTGCTCAGCCGGCTTGTGAAAGATCTTGAGGAATATGGTAAGGTTGAAAAGAATCCTGAACTCGAAGGGAAAAGAATGATTATCTATTTTGCCTCAAAAGGAGTGAAAAAATAAAATATAAAATAAAGGAATATGCCAAAAATGAGAACCAGTTCCGGTGCCAAGAAGAGATTTAAACTGACTGCATCGGGTAAAGTGAAACGAAAAAAGGCCTATAAAAGCCATCTGCTTTCATCTAAAACAAAAAAGCAGAAACGTAATCTCCGGAATTCCGGTATTGTGCACAAAACAGAAGAGAAAAATATTAAACGTCTGCTTTGTATTTAATGATTTATTAATCTGAACGTCCCAGCCAATAAAGTGGCTTTATTACAGCCCGCTGAACGTTCCTAAATTTTTATAATATGCCAAGATCAGTTAACAATGTCGCATCACGACAGAGAAGAAAAAAGGTGTTAAAAGAAACCCGTGGGTATTTTGGCTCCCGCGGAAATGTTTGGACAGTAGCCAAAAATACATGGGAAAAAGGATTACAGCATGCCTATTCCGGCCGTAAAATCAAAAAACGTGACTTTCGCGGACTTTGGATACAGCGAATCAATGCTGCTGTCCGTAGTTACGAAATGTCGTACTCCGAGTTTATCGGAAAACTGGCTAAAGCAAAAATTTTGCTTAACCGCAAAGTACTCGCCGATCTTGCCATGAATCACCCTGCTGCATTTGAAAAGGTGATCAATATTGTTAAGTCGGTAAAATAATTTTTATCTGTCGTTTAAAGGGAAGCTGTAGTGCTTCCCTTTTTTTATACTAAAAAAATATTGTTGTTACATTAATTATTTCTTTGTATGAAACTGGCTATTATTGGTTATGGCAAAATGGGGAAGGAGATTGAGCAGGCCGCCCGGGAAAGGAATCATACTATTGAACTTATCGTGGATATTAATAATCTGTCCGAACTGAATGATCAACGGCTCAAATCGGTTGACGTAGCTATTGAGTTTACCCATGCCGAGGTGGCTTACAGTAATTGTATGGCTTGTTTTCATGCCGGTGTGCCTGTTGTCTGCGGCACAACCGGATGGAACAATAAATTGACGGAACTGAAACAGATTTGTTTGCCAAAGGGCTATGGACTCTTTCATACCCCAAATTTCAGTATTGGCATGAACCTGTTCTTTCGGATCAATAAGCTTTTGGCAAAACTAATGGATCATCAGCCATCCTATAATGTTAGTATTACGGAAATCCATCATACACAAAAATTGGATGCACCCAGTGGT
>CAZRNJ010000254.1:0-3822 GCA_964601385.1 uncultured Bacteroidales bacterium
CCCTTCCCTACTCCATCGCCATGTGCGATAAAAAATTTCTTTCCTCCGATAATCGTTTTAAAAGGCCTGCGATGTACTGTAATTCCACACTCATTTTGCAGATAGTCGGTCACCCACAGATCGTGATTACCGGTAAAGAAATGAACAGCAATGCCACGGTCAGTCAGGCCCGACATCGCTCCCAAAAAACGGGTAAATCCGCGCGGCACAACCTTTTTATATTCCCACCAGAAATCAAATATATCGCCCAGCAGATACAATTCTCCGATTGAATCGCTGTTTTCAGTCAGCCATTGCATAAATAATTTCTCGCGCTCCCTGCTGCGGGATGCAGGATAAAGCCCCAAATGCAGATCTGATACAAAATAAATATTTTTATGCCGGCTCACAGATAAATCTCACTTAAATATCTCACTAAGTTTTTGTTCAAGCTCTTTGCCTCTAAGGTTTTTTGCAATAATAACACCCTTTTGATCGAGAAGAAAACTGGCCGGAATTGAGTTTAACTGATACACCGGCACCACTGCAGAATTCCAGAACTTAAGGTCGCTAACTTGAGTCCATGTAAGCTTGTCGTCGGCTATCGCTTTTATCCATGCCTGTTTTGAACGGTCAAGCGACACCTGAAAAATATCAAATCCTTTCGACCGGTATTTATTATAAACATCAACCAGGTGGGGATTTTCGGAACGACAAGGCGCGCACCATGACGCCCAAAAATCGAGTAGAACGATCTTTCCGCGTGTAGATGAAAGAGCAATGGTTTTTCCGTCGGGAGAAGGCAATGCAATCTCAGGCGCTTCCTTACCAATTGATAGCGAACGCTCCGATGCATTAAACTGTTCCATATAAATACGAACTTCCTGAACCTGATTGTGCAAAGTTTGTACAGAAACGGCCGAAGGATAAAGCCGCGACAAAGTGGTATCTATATGCTCAAACAGCGAAAAATCTTTCTTCCAATCGAAAACACCCTGATTAGGTACTATTTGCTGATACAATGCCCACAAGCTAATCAGCCGGTTGCTGTTCGTCTCAATAATCCTTTTAAAATAATTTTTTGCATCACCGGTAATTGAATAGAAGGTTGAGTCAAGTTCTGCTTTAATCTGATCCAGTTGAGGATTATTTCTGTTTTCATTATATATTCTCGACAAAGAATCAATCTTGATTTTAGCTTTGTTTAAAAACTTAACCGCATCCCTGACAATCACCGATTCATCCGAACCATCCACAGAATAGGAGCCCAGAAGATCATTAGCATCGCCGGCAACCGTAATATCATCACCCGGATAAACAACCAGCATGATAAAATCCTGTTGAGACAAAAACAGTCCATAAAAACCAGGAACTTTCATGGCGCCCTGCAGTTTAAATTTTCCATCCTGCCTCAAAAAAGCCGAGTCAATAGTTGACAACCCGGTACCAGTCATCTCCTTTAAAACAACTTTATTCCCGTCGCCATTAACCAGCCGTCCATGAATAGTAAAAGATGACTTATTTTTGCAAGATACAGCCATCAGAAAAACAATAAGCACAAATACATTTTTTTTCATTTGATAATTTTTAATCGTTTAAATCTCAACACAGCCATGAAAAATACGCAGTAATTATTCATTTTAAAAGAATAAATATTACATAACCATATATTAATATCCGGCTATTGCGTGTGTAAAGATAAAAAAATAGGTGTATGCTGCAATACTTTAAACAGGTTCAATTGCAATATAGTAATACCGTATAGTCCGGATAACATAATATACAAAAAGTCATATCAATAATTTCCCTTTTTACGCATAAATAAATCCTAAATTTCAAGGGAGAAGATAAATTAAAAGCCGAACTATCTGATTTAGTTTGATTAATCTCTTAATATAATCTGTTAATAAACTGTTCCGGATAATAAGCAAATAATTAGTAATTTGGCAACCAGTAAACAAAAAACGCATGAATAAACTTACAGGTATTCTAATGCTTCTGCTTTGGCTGAACAGCATTGTATATTCACAAGACGAATTTGATGAAGAAAGCTTTATCAAACAGATGAGCTGGGGCATGGACTACAAAATTACGCTTCAGTTAAAGAATGATTCGGTATATGTATATGATATCAAAAGTTTGCATCATTCCGATGCATCGTTTGGCATAGCAAGCGACCGGTTTACTTATTACCCGGTAACCATGAGTGATGATTTCATTAAAAAACTGAAACTTCGCGGTGTTGAGCTGGGAATAGACACATCAACAAACAAGGACACGCTTGCCATGCTGCAGCCCAGTGATAAAACGCTGTGGAGTTCGATCCATAACACGATTGGCGGCGGATGGATTCATTTTGTAAATACATTACTCTATGCTATTGAGAAAAATAATCTGAATATCCACTCGGCCATGATGAAGCGGCCTGAATCAAAGTGGAAGCCAAAACCAATGACCGAATCGTACCGCCGAACCCGCAAATGGAAGTACTATGTACCCGTAACAATGAAAGAAGCAAAAAAAGAATATAAAATCAGAAAAGAGCGGAATGAGCTCGGGGATATCAAATATATACCGGAAAAATTCACCGAATTATTTCTAAACACATCAGAGGCCGAATACAAACGAATGCTAAAACGGGGCGACCGTAGAACAATTGCAAGGATAGAACTGGTTAAACTTCTGCTGGGTTCGAATTATCTGGGTAAAACACAAATCAATTTCATCAAGTTTCAGGTATTAAAATCCTTTATGCAGTATTCGTCAGCCACTCTCCCGTCGGTAATTATCTTTGATAACTTCAATGCAGCCGTAGCGCTTACATTAAACGAAAAAGGTTATCATATCGAAAAAATAATTTATAAAGATGAGGACCGCGTTGGTCAGGATGATATTGATATCCGCAACCGCACCATCGAAAGTTTAATCCGAAATATTAATCAGATAAATCAGGAATTTTTCAGGGATAAACTGATGAAATATTATAATTAGCCGGTTAACAAAAATTTCGCTGCCGTTTGACTTCAAATATTGTTATGGCAGCAGCATTGGACACATTGAGCGAATCAATCTTTCCCTGCATTGGAATCCTGATCCGGCGGGCAGCATGTTTTATCCAAAAGGGAGTTAATCCTGCCGATTCAGTACCAAAAATCAGAGCGGCAGGGACATTAAAATCACATTCATGATAATTAACACTGTTTTCGAAACACGTTGCAAACACCGTGATATTATTTTCTGTAAAAAAGGATAATGCATCTTCATTCGAACAGGTAACCACTGTATTGGTAAACAAACAGCCGATACTTGATCGTATTACATTCGGGTTAAAAATATCAGTATGCGGATCACAAATAATCACAGCATCAACAGCCGCGGCATCAGCGGTACGCAAAACGGCACCTAAATTACCGGGTTTCTCCACCGACTCCAGAACAATTACCAATGGTATTTTTTTAAAGGATATATCCAAAAGAGAGAAAGCACGCATTGCGGCCAAAGCGATTAATCCGTCGGAATGTTCACGGTAAGCCACTTTTGAAAATACCGGCAGAGTAATATAATAGACCTGTTTTGATTCAACCATCAATGGTTTTGGGTGTAGCTCAGGACAAACAAACAGCGACTCAATAGAATATCCGGCCTGGACAGCCAACCCGATTTCCCGCGCGCCCTCAATGATAAACAGCCCTTGTTCACGCCGTTCTTGGGCTTTCTGCAGTTTAACAATATTTTTAATCCGCGGGTTCTGTGTACTTGTTATCTGTTCGATGCTCATATGGGACGAATGTAATCAAATTTTAAAAAAATTAACAAATAATATTAACCGGGATTTTGCAGATC
>CAZRNJ010000255.1:0-3802 GCA_964601385.1 uncultured Bacteroidales bacterium
AGAATAAAGTTAAAGAGATTATATCCGTCAATTAATACTTAACATAACACTAGATGGTATTAGATATTATCGTATACCGGGTGTAGGCATTTTACTATAAGCGGTATTTAGAAGCCGATTGAATGTCTCTGTATAATTTCAGCAGATATAATGTATCAGGAGTTCCGGTTATATTTTTTTTTAAGCGCATAAGTAATTCCAGCGATGCATCTTCAATTTTAATTTTGTTAAGTGTGTTTCTATGCAGATCATTGAGATAATGGATAATCATGAGTCCATCGAACCATGCGAAGAATCGTTTTTTGAATGCCTTGGCTGACGCTGTGTTTGCTCTAATTTCGGCTATTTTTTCAATTGCGTTTTGTTGTTGCATGAAGTTGGCTGTTGCATGGTCTATCCGGGATAGAAATAATTCTTTGTTATACATTGACGGAATTTCATCGAACACTGTTTTCAGACGGGTAAATCCACCGGGATGATAGGTCATAAAATCATTTTTCAGATGTTGTTCAACCGCTTTTCCTGTACCAAAAGGCACACGGTTTGAACATCTTGACGAGGGAAAAGCAGTGACATTGTTCAGTTCAAAAAAGTTTCCTTGTTTAAAGATTTTATACATAAAATAAAAGTCCTCGCCTGCTTTTCGGATATTCATGCCTCCTGCTTTGCAGTAAGCGTTGGCAGTAACTGTAAATGCCGAGCCGATGGTGTGAAAAGCGGCAGGAAAACCTGTCAAACGCAATCCTTCAATATAATAACGGAGATGCAGTTCGTAGCGCATCACGGCAAACAGTTGCGCTTTATCCGTTTGATCATTATATAAATGTTCAAAATGGTTTGATGTGCCATTGGTTTCAGGATGTTGTTGATAATGCTGGAATATTTGTAAAAGATAGTTTTTGCTGTATAATGTATCTGCATCCATTGAAAGGATAATTCCTTTTGGTTTATCAATCTGGCTAAATCGCAGTGCTGCCTCGTCCATGCCCAAACGTCTGGCATAGCCGGCACCGGCAAATTGTTTGTTAATATCCGGGAAGTACAGGATGTGGAAAAATATATCGTTGTTCGAAAATTCTTTTGACCACTTTATTAACTGTTGATAGGTTTGATTATTTTGTTTTTTAATTTCTGCTGATGAATTTTCTGCATGATTAATGACAACTAGTATTTCTGATTTGCACGGTGGTTTTTCACACGCCAGAAGCGATTCGAGGGTATAGATGATGTCTGGTTCATTGTAGCAGGGAATAACAGCTATCAGGGCTGTTGTTGTTGCCGGCGGTGTGTTAATTAAAGGTGTAAGTCCTTTGCGTTGAGCATACGCGCTGGCGAAAGCCATATTATTTCTTCTTTTTTGCCTGGTTGTATTGTTCGTTCAATCCCTTAAGAACAGGCGCTGTGATATTCAGTGAGTCGGCCGTGTATAACAAGTTGCTTCCGGTTCCTGCACTGACAATAAACTGATATCCGGCTTGCTGATTGAACGATTTGAGGTATTCAGAGATGTCATGTACCAGTTTGCGCTGCATTACCTGTTCCTCTTCCGCAAGCTGCATGGACAGTTGTTCGCGTAGTTTCATGAGTTCGGCCTCTTCGGCGCGGAGTTGTGTTTCTGCGTCCTTTTGTTCGGTGCGGGTCAGAAGACCTTTTTGCGCTTTTTCGAAAAATTCACCTTGCTTCTTTTGAAGCTCTTCGGCTTTTCCCTGCAGTTGTCCTTCCAGTTTCTGCTGGCTCCGTTCGAACGACTGGCGTAGTTCATGGTAATATGCGTAGTCCTCGAGCAGGGTGTCAATGTTTATATACGCAATGGCTGTAACAGGTAAACTGGTTGTGTCTCCGGCCTGTTTAGCAGAGATATCTTTATGCGGCTGATGGTTTGAAGTAAAATGTATTACATAGAGGCCGATGACAGCAAGAGTTAATAACACATTAAATCCAAGTGATAAAATTTTCTGATTCATTTTAATATAAGGTTACAGCCATTTCTTTTAGTTTCTGGCTTATTTTTAAATTATAGCGGGTGGCATTCTCCGGCTTGAGTTCGAATTGTAATTTGTTGTTTACAATCAGGAAATTGATGGCAGCGCCAATTTCTATTGTCCCTGGCTTTTCAGAAATTAATAATGTACTGTAATTGGCAATTTTACCTGCAACTTCGGTAATCG
Organism: uncultured Bacteroidales bacterium; assembly: GCA_964601385.1. Lineage (GTDB taxonomy): Bacteria > Bacteroidota > Bacteroidia > Bacteroidales > JBBRXJ01 > CAZRNJ01. The sequence continues at coordinate 2,169 of CAZRNJ010000255.1, forward strand.
AACTGCTCTTTGCATGGGAAATAAACAAAACATGACATTTAACGATTTCATCGGTTGTTTTGAATTTCTTTACCTGAATATCTTGAAAACCAACTTTTTTACCTGTTGTATAAGTGACTAATTCCGGAAAAAGATCCGAAGCACCAAGAATTCCGATAACAAATGTGCCTGTGCGGTATTCAGGAGGCCATTCAATCAATCGGGAAAAGTTGTAAATAAACATGGCCTCTGCTTTTTCAACACCGGTAACCTGTGCCAAACTCACCGACTGAAAAATAATGCTGTAAATCAGTACGGCAAAACCAATTCTCCCCAATTTTCTTGCCATTTATGTTATCAAAAGTAATAAATATTGTTCAATTCTTCATTTTTGTATGCTTTTATCGGTTTTTGTTTTCTGATTATTAGATGGTTAAAATTTTGACAATTCACTGTAATGCTTAAATAACGGGCATTGCATGATTAAACCCGGGGAGGGGTACAGGGTAAGGATATAAAACCTGTGTAAGTGCCAGTCCTTGAGCCGGCACTGAAAATCCGGCACAGCAACGGTCGCGGCGGTCAATAATCGAACGGAGTTGTTCGGTTGTTGTTTTGCCCCTGCCAATGTCAATCATTGTACCGGTAATGGCGCGTACCATGTTGCGCAGGAAACGGTCGGCGCGGATTGTAAAGGTATAAATGCCTTCGGTCTTTGTCCATCCGGCCTCCATAATCCGGCAGATATTGGTTGCTGTATCGGTATGTAATTTACTGAAGCTGGTAAAATCAGTGTACTCAAGTAATATCTGTGCCGCTTCATTCATCCTGTCAAGGTCAAGCGGCTCAGGATAAAAATAGGCATAATCGGTAAGGAAGGGGTTTTTATAGGTAATAATGCGATAGGTATAGGTTCTGCTTACTGCATCGAACCGGGCATGCGAAGTGGGCTCAGCTGCTAACAGGCCATTTATGGTTATATCTTTGGGCAACAGACAATTAATATGATATAGGAAGTTGCAGGCATCCTTTATTTCGAGAGAATCAAAATGAGCATAATAGCTAAGCGCATGTACGCCGGTATCTGTCCGTCCGCAGCCCGTAAGCGGCACAGGTTCCCGGAAAAAGATGTTCAGTGCCTGTTCAATGGTTTGCTGTACGGTAACAGCATTTTTCTGTGCCTGCCATCCGTGATAGTTAGCGCCTTTAAAACAGAGGTGGATAAAGTAACGGGTCAAGGGATAAAAAAATTAAAACGGTTTATGTTTTCTGATTCTTAATGTTTTTTATATTTTAGTATCCGAAAATAATAAAAGTTTTCATACTCCGTTTTTTACTTTGCCGGAAATGGCATAAAAGTTGTAAACGGAAAAGGAAAAAAAGTTATATGGAACAAACAGCAAATATTAAGGAGATTAATGAGAAAATTCAACAGGAGAGCGGATTTGTAGAGATGCTTTCTATGGAAATTCGTAAAGTGATTGTTGGGCAGAAACATCTGATTGATAGTATGCTTATCGGCTTATTATCTGATGGGCATATTCTTCTTGAAGGTGTTCCTGGACTGGCCAAAACACTGGCGATAAAGACAATGTCTGATACTATTGATGCAAAATTCAGCCGTATTCAGTTTACTCCTGATGTCTTGCCGGCCG
>CAZRNJ010000256.1:0-3785 GCA_964601385.1 uncultured Bacteroidales bacterium
GATCAGTAAACATTCCGCTGATTTCCCTGTCACTGATTTTACACAACGGGCCTGCCTCACAACCGGGCTTATAAAAAGTAAAACGAACCTCGTTAAATTCACAAACCAGGTTAAACCCGATATCCATACAAAACAAGCCACCGGTATGTTCACTATTCTTAACCCTTGAAGTAAAAATCATTTCATCAGCATTAACAGCAAAATCATAGAAATAGCGATAATCCAGTCCGTAAAACCCTTTTGTTTTGTCTAATCCGCTTGATTCTACTAAATGCGGAGCAGCATAAAGAACACTATCAGCAGGAGCGGCCAGAGTGATAATTGTCGGTTCGAAGGGTTGATAGCTGATACGCGTCTCCCATGCAGGGGATAGTACATGTACAAAAGTTGTAGCCAAAACCTTCTGCTTTTCGCAAAGGCGGACATTAAAATAATAAGGAATCAGATAACCATGCCTTATCGTATCCTTCATTTTCCTTAGTAAAAACCGCTGAGTGTCATCCCAGTCAATAAAAATACTGTCGGATGAAAGACCTGAGATATCATAACTAAAAACAGCGGTATGAGGCGCCTTGCCTATATTTTTATCTGCATTAAACAGAATGCGAAAGGGTGTTAAATAAGATGACCGGATAAAAAAAATTCCAAGCAGAACCAAAATGGCTAAAAGGCCATATAATAGCGCCTTTAGAAGAGTTAAACGCGACTTTTTATTAATAGCAGATAAACCTCTGGTTGATTGGTTTGAAAATTCTGTATTGACAAAATGATTCCAATTATTAAACCCGATATATTTTGACAGAGCGTCCTTGGTTGCCTCCTGAGGAGAATAGCCACCGGAGGTTTGAATCCTTCCATATAAGCGTTTAAGTGTAAGGGCGCTGATCAGAACGCCGGTGGTTGCATAAATATCGTCACTTAAAGCTTTATATTCCTTGTCAGTATAACCATCCGCGCTGCCGGCATTAAATTTCTGCTCGACGAACAAAAGACATTTCACCAGATATGGATTATCTTTTTGAATCATAGATACGTTCCGGTATAAATTACAACAAAAATATACAAATAGAATGATTTCTGATTAATCTGAAGCACGAACAATACAGATGCTTACCGATCATTATTCAATACGCCATGAAGCCACTGAGACATGAATGCGAATATCTCATCCTGTTCAGGTTCATTATGTAATTCATGAAAACAATCACTCCATATTTTCAGGACACTGTTTAATGCGAGATTCTTACTGAATCGCCGTGTGGCATCAGGAGATGTAATCCGGTCGGCTGCACCATGCATAAGTAAAATGGGAGTATTAATTTTATGCCGTTTATTAAAGATTGTCTTCCCTGCGCGTTGCAGATTAAAAAAAAGACCAGCAGTAATTTTATCGTGTACCAGCGGATCATTTCTATATTGTTCGGCAACACCATGGGAGCGGGATAAATGCTCAGGATTAAGGCCTGTTGAGCTGATAAATGCAGGATAAACCAAAGATACAAGACGCGCCATAAATACTTTTATCCATGATGGTTTAAATGTAAGCTCCAGCCAGGGCGAAGTTGCAATAACCTTACGAAAGCCATTCTTATGCGCGACCAGATAATTCAAAGCCAGAGCGCCGCCCATACTGTGACCATATAAAATCAATGTCTTTTCAGGGAACAGGGCTGCTGCATTTACCTTGAGCAGATGAATATCATACAGTAATTGCTGAATATTCACAGCGTTTTTTGTTGTCAATGCCGATTTTCCATGTCCCCGTAAATCAATCGCAGCAACAGCATACCCTTCAGATATAAATCGTTCGGCCCACAGGTGGTACCGGCCTGAATGTTCGCCCAATCCATGAACCAAACAAATAACTGCCTTAACATTATTTGCGGGTGTCCAGCAATAACCGGCATACGCATGCTTGTTTTTTGAATACCAGGTATATTCTGCGAAATTCACCTTTGTTTTTTTTGATATAGTAAAATTGCGGATTTTTTTTAATTTTCCCACATTTATAAAAACAATTTATTGACAAATAATTAAGATTATGCAAAAAATCATTAAAATCAAAACCGACCGGCACAATGGGTTATACGATATAACTGAAGAAGTAAAGCGGATTGTAGCCAAAACAAATATAAAAAACGGAATAGTCAATATTTATGCCCAGGGTGCAACAGCCGCGATTATGGTACAAGAAAACTGGGATCAATCGGTACAGAATGATGTGATTCATCTGCTGGAAAAACTAATTCCTTCAGGTGTATGGGAGCATGATACACAGGACAATAACGGAGATGCACATCTGAAGGCAGGCATTATAGGTCCTCAGGAAACCATACCACTGATAAACGGACAGCTTGGTTTGTCAATCTGGCAAAATATTTTCTTCTGTGAATTTGATGGTCCGCGCCCAAGCAGAACAATAATTGTTACAATCATCAAAAGTGATTAGCACAACGCATAATATTCCTTTGCATGCGGCGAAAGGTCATCCGACCGGCCGGCGTATGACTAAAATACTCGTTAAACGCGGCAGAATTAAGCGACAACCATTCGTTATCCGACATCTCAATAAAGCCGGGGTACGGATAAAAATCCGGTTCATTATGCGGCGGACACTCACAATTAAAGGGACACACATCCTGGCAAATATCACAACCAAAAACAAAGCCCTGAAAATCTATAGCGGACTCCTTATCAGTATCCTTATTCAAATAAGAGATACAACGGTTTGAATCAAGGACATAAGCGGCAGACAAGGCATTCGAACGACAGGCATCAATACATCTGGTGCAATCGCCACACCGTGAACCATTAAAAGGATGATCATACTCAAGTACAACATCAAGAAAAAGTTCGCCAATTAAAACATACGAACCAAAAAGAGGCGCAATCAGTAATGTATTTTTGCCAATCCATCCCAAACCGGCCTCAACAGCATACTGCTTTTCAAATACAGGCCCGGTATCGGTAAAGATAACGCCGTTTGCCGGGATATGTACCCGGATTATTTGAAGCAATGAATTTAATTTTTTTGTCATCACCTCATGATAATCATTACCATAAGCATATTTAGCAAAACGAAACGATTGTGTATACTGTACCTTTCTAGGATTATAATTCAATAACACAACCACAACCGATTGTACCCGGGGAAATCGTTGGCGGATATCTTCACGGATATTGGTATTCTTCGACATATAATGCATACCGGCATGATAACCTTTATCTATCCAATGCCGCAGATATTGAATCTGGCTGCTGAATTTAGCAGGACGGGTAATACCACAGCTGTCGAAGCCCAGTTCGCGTGCCTCCGACTTAATCAGCGCCGAAAGATGGCCTGCATTCATGTATCAACTGTAGATGAGTAATAATAAAATAATCCTTATGAGAATGCTATTCCACGTTTACGGTACACAGCAATAAAATTTTCGATGGAACGATCATAGCCCTTTTCCACATCATCCAGAAAATAACAAGCCGGCAGTTCTCCCATCTGTCGGTGATAGGTCAAACATTCGCAGCAAATCCCTTTACGGCTACAGGGATAAGAGCAGTTACAACCCGCCTTGTTTTTCTGAGTATTACATTCGCGCATAACACTTATCTCAACCCGAGTTTAGATGCAATATCCTTTGGTAAAATCTCTTTATTAACCATCACGGCAATGGTTTTATATTGAAAATACGATTTGGAGACATAGATAAAACCATTACAGGCATTTCCTGTTCCCCACGAGTTTTTCATATAATAATATTCATTCCCGTCTTTATTCTTTGCAATAC
>CAZRNJ010000257.1:0-3773 GCA_964601385.1 uncultured Bacteroidales bacterium
GTTTAGGATACAGTGAATGGAAGATCAATGACCGGAATTATTCCATAACTCACGATATAACTATTTGGGCAGGTAGCTATGGCTATGAAAACAGTGTGTCGGTTGCCGGCGCGAAAGGGGATGAGTCATTGGTGTTGGGGATCGTAAATAAAGACACCGATTCGCTTATGATTACTCATTATAATAACCGTTTTGTTTCGTTGATCACTCATGACCGCCAATCTATCTCCGGCGAATTTCTTGGCATGAGCTTGCTGCTGAATGCTGTTGATTTTAAAAACGCCGACAGCACCTCTCGTACTAAAGGCGAAATAATTGAAACCTTTTATGCTCAGTTGCACTTACCTATGGATCAACCTGTATTTTATTCCTTCTTTGCCGGATGGGAAAAAACAGATTCTTTGTTTGCCAGCAAAGAGCAATTCTTGGGGTTGTTGTCTTATCAGTCGTATCTTCGTTCAAAGCCAGTAATTATCCATATAAAAAATTAGTAAGTTATGAAGTATTTCCGTTTTATCATCTTAAGCGTTTTGGTGCTTACACTTTCTACTTGTAAACCCAGGTTTAAATATCCATTCCTTAACCCTCATTTGCCGGTTGAAGAACGTGTTGATGATTTATTGTCTCGTATGTCCCTTCAACAAAAGGTGTCGCAGCTGAATTATGAGTCAGCTGCCATTGATTCGCTGGGTATCCCGGAATATAATTGGTGGAACGAATGCCTTCACGGTGTTGCTCGTTCAGGACTTGCTACTGTTTTTCCTCAGGCAATTGGTATGGCTGCTTCGTTTGATACTGCTTTGATGGCTCAGATTGCTACGGTAATCTCTGATGAGGCAAGGGCTAAATACCACGGTTTTCAGAAAAAAAATAAACGCGGTATTTATCAGGGGCTTACATTTTGGACCCCTAATATTAATATATTCCGTGATCCGCGGTGGGGAAGGGGTATGGAAACCTACGGCGAAGATCCTTTCCTTTCCGGCTCGCTCGCTGTCGCCTTCATTAGAAATATGCAGGGTAACGATCCGTTGTATTTTAAGACAATTGTTACATCTAAGCATTTCGCTGTGCACAGCGGCCCGGAACCCGACAGGCATACTTTTAATGCTAATGTGTCGGATATTGACCTGCGCGAAACTTATCTGCCGGCTTTCCGGATGACCATCGAGCAGGCCAACGTGCAATCAGTGATGTGCGCCTATAACCGCTTCAGAGATAAACCCTGCTGCGGCAACTCGCCTCTGCTTAACGATATTCTGCGAAACGAATGGAAATTTAATGGTTATGTGGTTTCCGATTGTTGGGCTATTCAGGATTTTTATAAGGGACATAATGTTGTACAAACTAAAGCCGAAGCTGCTGCTATGGCTTTTCGTAATGGTACCGACCTTAATTGTGGTAATTCGTCACCCGCTCTCACTGAAGCGGTACAGAAAGGATTTATTAAAGAGTCGGAAATTGATACTGCTCTGAAAAGATTGCTGCGCGCCCGTTTCAAGCTGGGTATGTTCGATCCTCAGGAGAATGTTCCTTTTTCAAAGATCGCTTTAGATACCGTTGATTGTCCACGGCATAAAGAACTTGCTAAACTTGCTGCTCTTAAATCTATTGTTTTGCTCAAAAATGACGGTCTCCTCCTTCCACTCGATAAAACAGTGCAACGTGTTGCTGTTATTGGTCCTAATGCTAATGATGTTGAAGTGCTGCTGGGAAATTATAATGGTATTCCTTCTGCTCCGGTTACTCCTCTGCAAGGGATACGCAATAAAATACCTCACGCAAAAGTTTCGTACGCCCTGGGTTGTGAGCATGCCGATAATCTGCCTACCTTTGAAGTGGTGCGGTCGGCTTTCCTGTTTACCGATGAGTCAATGAAAACAAATGGTCTGTTAGCTGAATATTTTGATACTGCCGGTTTTAGCCGTAAACCGGTATTTACCCGTATTGATTCAGTCGTTGATTTTATATGGCATGATAAAGCGCCGGCTGATTTTATGGATGACGATAATTTTGCTGTCCGGTGGTCGGGGGTTATTGTGCCGCCTGTTACCGGTCAGTACGCGCTTGGAGCACAGGGAATGAACAGGTTTAAGGTGTACCTTGGCGATTCGGTTATTGCAAAACATAACAGCGAACATCATGGACTTAAAAATTATTCCTTTGTACAGCTCGAAAAAGGTAAGCCATACCGGTTGAAGGTTGAATTTTCGGAATATATCGGTGATGCCGATTGCAGTTTGCTGTGGGCTATTCCCGGCCGTCATACCGAACAGCAGGCATTGGATATTGCCCGTGATGCTGATATTGTTATCTTGTTTATGGGTTTGTCTCCGCGACTCGAAGGGGAGGAGATGGACGTTAAAGTGGACGGATTTAAAGGCGGCGACCGTATGCGTATTGATCTGCCTGATTTGCAGCAGCGTTTCATTAAAAAGGTTCATGCTCTCGGTAAGCCAACTGTCCTGGTATTGCTTAATGGTTCGGCTCTCGCGATTAATTGGGAAGCGGCCAACATAAGTGCTATTGTCGAAGCATGGTACCCCGGTCAGGCAGCTGGCGATGCTATTGCCGATGTGCTGTTTGGCGATTATAATCCTGCCGGTCGCCTGCCCGTTACTTTCTATAAAGCATTGAACGATCTGCCTCCTTTTGATGATTATAATATGAAAAACCGTACGTACAGATATTTTACCGGGCAACCCTTGTTCCCCTTTGGTTTTGGTTTGTCATACACTTCATTTGAATATTCTGATTTGAAACTGGATAAAAATCAGATTAACGCAGGTGATGCTGTTAAGGTTTCTGTAACTGTTGAAAATACCGGCGGGCTTGATGGTGAGGAAGTAGTACAACTTTATGTGCGTAAAGCGGTTCGGTCGGATAATGATCCGGTGAAATCTTTAAAGCAATTTAAACGCGTGGCTATTGCCCGTAATCAGAAACAAACGATTACCTTTTTACTTGATTCTTCCGTCTTTCAGTCATGGAATGAACAGAAAAAAAACTTTTCGGTAATGCCCGGCGATTATGAAATATTAATTGGTAGCTCATCAGCCGATAATGACCTTAAGGCATTAAAAATAAATATTTTATAAAGAAAAAACTATATGCGAAGTATAAGGTTTTTTTTAATTTTTATTAATATTCTATTGTGTGATGAGACCTATGGTCAGCAAGGTGATACCTCTGTGGTAGATTCAGTGGTTAGGGATTCGGTAACTAATAAAAATAAGAGCAACTCTGCCCGGATTAATGTTGGGTATGGAACAATTGATAAAAAAGATTATACTGGATCAGTGTCATCCATTCAGGGCGATGATCTTAATCCATCAGCGACTCTATCGGATGAGATGCAGGGTAAAGCTGCTGGTCTCGAGGTTAAGCCAGCAACCGGTGAGGTACGTATCCGCGGAATAAATTCAATCAATCTGGTATCCGATCCATTGTGGGTGCTCGATGGTATGCCATTGTATTCAGTACGTACATTCGACGATTTGCAGATGGTGGTCAGCATTCACGATATCGAGTCGTTTGAAGTTCTGAAGGATGCCCACTCTTGCGCAATGTACGGCTCACGCGGTGCCAATGGGGTTATTCTTGTTAAAACAAAATCCGGCAGGATTAAATGATTTTTTGGAGATAAATAGATCAATATCACTGATTTATTCGTTTCATTTTTGTGGTTTCCGGTCTTTGTTGCAGTTTGTATAATACTATTTGGAATTATAATTTAGTCCAAATGTCATCTGTATAATGCCGATGTAACAAAT
>CAZRNJ010000258.1:0-3768 GCA_964601385.1 uncultured Bacteroidales bacterium
TCGAAGTAACCGACTCTACCGGTTGTAAAGTAAGAGATACTGCTTTATTCAGTAATTTTCCGCAGCCGGAGGTTAATTTAGGCGACGATGCTTCACTCTGTGACGAGGAATATATTCTTGATGCGGGAAGTGACGGAGTGTATTATACCTGGTATGCAGGTAAACGGGAATTCAGCTATGCTCAATCTATCAGTATCACCGAAGAGAAGTTATTGTTGGAGGATATTGATACTATCAGCGTGATAATGGTAGATGCCAATGGTTGCAGCGCTACCGATACAATTATTCTGGCGCCCTGCTATCTTGACATGGGCCGGATTCCTAATGTTATTACACCAAATGGCGACGGGTACAACGATACGTGGCGCTTCAGACGTATCGTAAGCTTTGGGAAATATTATCCCGATCTGGTGGTTGAAGTGTTCGACCGGTGGGGTAAGCTTGTGTTCCGCTCGCCCAAAGGGTATCCCGAACCATGGGATGGCAAAGACCTGAAAGGAAAACCATTACCTATGGGTACTTATTTTTATATCCTGAATCCTAATAATGGCGGTGATCCGGTGAAAGGAACGGTTACTATTGTACGATGATGAAAGGCAAGGGGGTAAATATATTATACATTGTTGTATTACTGGGTATTTTACCGGTATTACGGCTTCGTTCGCAGCAACTGCCTGTGTACAGCCAGTATATGATCAGCCGCTTTTTGCTTAACCCTGCACGCGCAGGTGCCGATGGTTATACAATTGTTGAAGTAAATGCGCGCGAACAATGGCTTGGTTTTTCCGGCGCGCCACGAACACACAGCGTCGCTTTCCAGTCACGCAAACTGAAACCAAGTTTTATTTCCGGCTCACGTTCGGCTCGTCGTACCTATGGAGCCCGGAAACGTGGCGGCAAGGTGGGTATTGGCGGACATATATTTAACGACCAGGCAGGTATAGTGAACTATACCGGGGCGCTGGCTACCTATGCCTATCATATTCGGATGCGTGACCAGCAGCTCTCGTTTGGATTATCGGCCAGCGTTTTGCAATATAAACTTAATAAAGAGAAAATGATCCTCTATCCCCGCGAAGAGGATGACCCGTTGCTCATGCAGGGAAATACTCTTTATTCCCCCGATGCTTCGTTTGGCGCATATTATATGTTTCCTAATTTTTATGCCGGTTTGTCGGCTACTCAATTGTTTCAGTCAAAATTTAGTTTTGGCAATCTGGGCGCTACTCAATACAGATTATTGCGCACGTATTACTTAATGGCTGGTTATAAGATTGAAATTGACAGAGATTTTTCTTTTGAACCATCCATGCTGTATAAAACTAACGAAAGGTTGAAAAATCAGATGGATCTTTCATTCCGGGGTTATTATCTCGATGATTACTGGCTTGGGTTCTCGTACCGCAGCGGCGGGAAACAGATTGAGGATACCAAAAATGCCGGAGCCGTGGTTTTTTTGGCCGGCGTACGGATTGACAAGGTACATATCGGTTATGCCTTTGATTATAATCTGAATAGTTTGCAGAAATACAGCTATGGATCGCACGAATTAAATATTTCTTTGTATTTTGGGGATAATGCCCGGAGGTACAGATGGATAGAAAGATATTAGTGTTTTTTGTTTATTTTGACATTGGAAAATGAAGGAATGTAAAGTCATAGGTTTGTTACTGGCGCTTGTTATCTGCGGATTTAATGTCAATGCGCAGGTAGTTGGCGATTACCGTACAATTAGTGACGGAAACTGGTCGGATATCGCTATCTGGGAAAGATATAATGGCGCCTGGATTCCGGCAACTGTTGTTGATGGTTATCCCGGACAAAATGCTTCACCAACTACTGTCAATATCCGCAGTTCTCATGATGTTGTTATTGATGTCTCTCCGGCTAATGCCATTGGTACTACGAATATTAATGCCAATGCCGTTACTTCAACTGTAAGTATGAACGATGGGGTGGTATTAAATACTACAACACTTCAGTTCGGGCAGCCATCGGTTGATAATAATACGCAAACGTTTTCTGTTAATGATGCTACTTTGAATTGCGCCACTATCCTTATGGCCAATCCGGCAAATGCCACACGGTTCACCCGGATAATAATTGATAGCGGTACGGTTAATGTTACCGGAACATTATCTATTCAGGGGGCTTTGAATGAAAATGTTATTACTGTAACCGGAAATGGCATTATTAATGTTGGTAATACAATTTCCAGCTCTAATGTTGCCTTTACGCCCGGAACAGGCAAGGTCAATTATAATTCTACAGTTGCTGCTGTAGTGCGCAACCTGACTTATTACGATCTTGAGATTTCCGGCAGTGATATTAAAACATTAGCCGGAGCGGTAACCATAAATAATAATCTGGTGATTTCATCATCAGCTACAACTCTCGAAATTACAAATCGGAATATTACTGTTAATGGTACAACTACCATTTCCGGCCAATTGAATGATAATAATAATAATAATACCAATCTTTTTGTAGGCAAGGTTACGCTTGATGCCACCGGTGTATTTAACACTTCTGCTGTGGTTACTGCGGGCAGGTTAAGTTTCAGGGGTGGTATTGAGAATAACAATGTTAATGCCGGTAGTTTTATTGCCGGGATAGCCGATTTTAATACCAACAGCCAGGTGATCTCCGGCTCAGGACCCATTGTGTTTAATAATGCCGTTACGATTACCGGCGCTATTGTTGATACCAACCGAAATACCGGCGGCGTTACAATCACCGGAGCGCTCAATGGAACTGTCGCAGGATCATCAAAATGGTATAATGACAATAATTCTGTTCTTTTTTATGGAAATGCTGCTGTGCCAATGGTTACCGGTGTGTTTGATGTTGATCAGGCAGGGAATACCGTTAATTATTCCCGTAACAATACCCAAACCATTGCCGGTGTTGATCATTACCATCTGTCACTGTCGGGAGGGGCTGGAACCAAAACATTGAGTTCTGCCATCACTATTTTAGGTAATCTTTCGGTTGGTGCCGGAACCACACTTGCTGATGGTGGTTTTCTTGCCCAACTCAACGGCAATGCTTTGATGGATGGCGCACATACCGGCGCAGGTCGTATCGAACTTACCGGTGGCGCTGCAATACATTCACTGTCCGGCGCCGGCTCTTTCACAAATCTTGAACTGGATGATGCTAATGGAGCAGTGCTTACTTCAAACATAACAGTGAACGGTGCGCTTACCCTTTCTAATGGCAATATAATACTTGACGCTAATTCGCTCGCTATCGGTGCTTCCGGTTCTATTGCCGGAACGCCTTCGGCCTCCGCTATGATTGTTACCAATGGCACCGGGCAAGTTACCAAAACATTCAATGCAGGTGATACTCCATTATTTTCCTTTCCCGTAGGTGACACAACCGGAACGGATGAATACTCTCCTGTTTCTCTCGACTTTTCAGTCAATGCAGCAGGCGGCGCTGTTGGCGTAAGCGTGATTGATGCCAAACATCCGGATAATGCTGAACCCGATAATTTTATTACCCGTTACTGGAGAATCACAGCTCCCACATTGACCACCTATACCTATTCAGGAACCTATACTTATCTGGCTGCTGATGTTACGGGAACACAGGAGGATTATTTCAAAGCACAAATATGGAATGGAGCTGCATGGTCATCTGATGCTTCGAGCCAGGCCAATTCGGGAACTCATATCCTCTCTACAACTAACCAGACTGAGGTTCTGAGTCCGCTTAATAATGTTGATTATACGGCTTTTATATCTTCGGTATATTACAGAT
>CAZRNJ010000259.1:0-3677 GCA_964601385.1 uncultured Bacteroidales bacterium
TTCAACCACAATTTATGCTAATTTGGTGCTCGGTTGAAATCGGGGCCAATATAATATTAAAAGCACTCCGTTAAAAGGAACAATAGCGGCTATCCACATCCTGCCAAATAAAATTCTTGGTATAATAGCGGAGTAATCATGAAAAGACATTTTTAGATAATTATTAGGGTTTTCCACATTCGCTACCATGCATCTAAATATAGTTTTCTTACTAATCCTTCATTTTGGTTAATATTTCTTTAATTTCTTTGCTTCGCTTATTAGTGGTATCAAGTAAATTCCCTGATCCTATCATTTTTGAATTTGTATACATTATTGAAGCACCGGCACCAATTCCCGGAGAATACCCTGCAGAGATTCCCCAGTCCCAATCAAGTGTTGTTGATGCTTGACCTGATATACCATGCCATATTGCCGAGGCATGACCACTTATACTAACAGACGAGCTACTTACATTTGCAGGGTTCTTATCAGTTTTAAACACTCCCAGTTCAACTTGAGCTGCTAAATCACCATAGAGACCGGGAACAGAAGCTCCGAAACCAATACCCCCAGAGAAATATTTAAAATCCCAATAATCGGCCGTCTTTGGATTAATCAATTGGTAGTACCCAGCTTCACCTGACAAGCCATAAATCGAGCCACCTGCACCTTGTTGTAAAAGTATATATGAATTTTTTGTATTTGGTTCATATGATATTACAGAACAGCTTTTGTAGTCCGTTGAATCAGAATAAAAGTTTCTCGATATTAACTCCCTTCTAGTATCATATGCCGAAACATAATCATTATCGGTGCCTGAAGACAGAATCAGTTTCGATCCACCGATAACAGCTATTCGGCTTCCCTGACAATCCAATTCTCTAGGGATCAAAAAAGCATTTCCTTCATCATCAATTACATAGGATAAAAGATTATTTTTAATGAAACCTTCCCCTAAAGATTTATATTTCTCCTTCAGGAGTTTTACATCATTCCAATACTTCTCCGAAGCCTTCTTATCCAGAACAACAATGAGACCACTATCAGTTACGAAATGACCTTCACTTATCAGGTTCGTCGTCCTTTCATACATCACCACCGATTTCTCGTATATCTCCTCCGTCGTCTTCGCCGCATCCTCGTATCCCTTCTCCAGCTCCGTCCTGGCATTGTCATAAATATCCTTCGGGTTCGTCGTCACCAGGGTCTTTACCATGGCCACCGTGGAGCTGTCCACCGTCAGCCCGCCCTGGAACCCCATGTCCACCGTGCCGTACTGCGATTTCGATACGTCACGCTTGAGCGCGGAAAGAGTGCCGTTGCCGTCACGTACAATAATAGCCCCCTCGCCTATGGTCGCGAAGTTCGTCTGGCGCTTCTCGGAGTAGCCGTAATTGGCGCTTGCGCTCCAGGTGTTGTATTTCGCGCTGTTCGATTTATCGCCGTCGTTATTGTCCCCGTCGCTTTTCGTTACATAGCTCTTACCGTAAGTCCTCCGTCCCAGGATATGTCCTTGTCTTTTATATCGCTGTATTCGAAGGAACCGGTGTTTAAAGTGAGGTCATTTGAGGTCGAGGCGATCACCGCTCCCGTCAGGGTGGTCTTATTTTCAACATATATACTTACGTTGTTCCCAGTAAGGTTCGTTTGTTCTTTTACCCACTTCTTCGTACTGCTCGATACGCTGAAGTTCCCTCCGAAATTACCGCTGGAGGTTGTCTTCCCGTCGCTGTCCTCGCTCTCGCTGTAGCCGGCGCTCAGGCCCAGGCTGTGCGAGCCAAAAGATCCATCCGTTGACTATCTTCGCCTGCAACACATCCTATGGCGTTGCGCAAAGGACTTTTATTTTCAAAGAACTTGAAGAAATAAACTTTATCTTTGTGTTAAAGAACCTCTAGGACATCTTCCAGATTCGTTTATTATCCTTGTGCCTACCAAAATCGATTTTGATCGCGTTAACAGCTTTTTTCTGAATGGTTTCCATGCAATCGCCAAATGGATGGGCGAATATGGAAACCATCAGCTTATTGTCTTCTTTATCTTTTAATATTAAGGCCCATCCGTTTTGTTTGGGCGTGATAGTGTTAATATCCTCATATCGCATTTCCCAGTGATGCTTGCCAAATCTTGAATAACCTATTACTCTATCCTCTGTAAGCTTGATGATCGATGCCACGGTTTTTAGTTCAACAATGGCTACGACGCAAAGGTATTGCCCTATAACACACAACATGAATCCAATACACGCACCGAAGATTTCACCGATTTGATTTTTCTCATAATATAACGGCACATTGTTCAACATTGAGTATTCAATTAATAAGGTTGCGGGGATCCAAAATATAATAAATATTAATTTCTGTATCCATCGCGCATTCGGCTCTTTACATGTTCTTGTTTCTTTCACTCTACACCTTATATTTCAACAAATCTATTTTCGCTTATCAAACAATGCATCGGTACCGACCACAGTTGGGATTAGAAGCATAGTGTCAACTGCTGTTTTTTCAGGTAAGGTAAGCTTGTTTGTACCACCTAAATATGGTGCCGTTATATTCATCCCAACCGTATTCAGAACACCGCTAAAGGCTGCTTTCCCATAACTTATATTTGTATCCCATTTTTCTCCAGACTGTAGATTCATTGCCGCTTGATTCCCAATATCACCTCCGAAACCGGCCAAACCAGTAGCAAGATTTGCGAAAACCGGGCTTGTAATATTACCGGTCAGAGAGGTAGCAACACCAGTTACAAATCCTGCCCCATACGCTGTAGCATTTCCTTTGAAAGAATAATCATTTTTGACCAACATATTTGAACTAACCTGGACCATGCCATTGATAGTCCCCATAATGGCAGCGTCTTTTACACCTTCGGTCACAATTACACCAGAAACCGCCGGCATGGATCCGATAAGTATTGGAACTCCAGTCCCAACTGCCGCTGCTCCAAAACAGACCCAGATAGCTTTTTCAGGATGTTCATTCAGGTACACACCGGTTTTATTCAGTCCTACAACCATTCTCGAACTCGCTATTTCATCATTCTTTTTAGCACCCCATTCATTCATAGCCTGCCCGGCACTGTTCAATGCTTCAATGACTGATGCCCGGCTTCCCTGATAATCCAATTCTCTGGGAATTAAAAAAGCATTTCCTTCATCATCAATTACATAGGAGAAAAGATTATTTTTAATGAAACCTTCTCCCAGGGAATTATATTTCTCCTTCATCAGCATTACGTCATTCCAGTACTTCTCTGAGGCCTCTTTATCAAGAACAACAATGAGACCACTATTAGTTACGAAATGACCTTTATCTATCAGGTTTATAGTCTTCTGATATAGCTCTATCGATTGAGTATAAATATCAACCGTCGAGCTATCAACCGTAAAGCCGCCCTTAAGCCCTATATCCACCGTCCCATACTGCGCCTTCGTTACGTCCCGGTTAAGCCCCGAGAGGTCCGTATCCCCATCCCGTACAATAATCGTCCCCTCGCCTATGGTCGCGAAGTTCGTCTGCCGCTTCTGCGAGAAGCCGTAGCTCGCGCTCACGCTCCACGTATTGTTCTTCTCGTCCGGCTTCCCCGTGTAGTTGGCGCCCGCGTTCGCTCCTCCGCCGAAATTATAGGAGATATCGTAACTATTCAGCAAAAATATAGCAAGAGGGAAATTTTTGCTATTAATTTTTCTG
>CAZRNJ010000260.1:0-3670 GCA_964601385.1 uncultured Bacteroidales bacterium
GTGTTATGGTACCTGTACGGCCTACCTGAAAATCAACAGAGAGAAGTCGTGTTTTAACCTGTTCGGCCGGATATTTATAGGCCACGGCCCACCGTGGTGATTTAGCCGTATAGCCCAGCCGTTCACGCTGGCTGAACGAATTTACTTTGATAACTATTCCGTCAATGTCATAGTCCAGCATGTTTCTTTTATCCCTGGTTTCATCAATAAAGTCGAATACCTCTTTGCTGGTAGTGCATTTGCGGATGTCTTTCGAAATCCGGAATCCCCAATGGGCGGCTTGCTTTAATACTTCGTAGTGATCTGTATAGGGCAGGTTTTCTCCTAAAATGTAATACATAAAACATTGCAAAGGCCGTTGTGAAACTTCGGCCGAATTCTGGAGTTTGATTGAGCCGGCGGCTGCATTTCGAGGATTAGCAAAGGGCTCTTCTCCTGCTTCTTCTCTTAACCGGTTATACCGTTCAAAGTCCTTGCGTGGTATATATATTTCACCACGAATTTCAAATTCGTCGGGATAACCGCTGTTTTGAAGAAGCACCGGAATGCTGCGTATGGTTTTGATATTTGCCGTAACTACATCGCCTTTTTCTCCGTCGCCGCGGGTAAGTGCCCGTATCATCTTTCCCTGTTTGTAAAGAATACTGATGCTTACTCCATCAAACTTATATTCACAAACATATTCAACGGTTTCTCCATTGAGCGATTTATTGATACGATCAAAAAAATCAAGCAGTTCTTCTTTTGAATAGGTATTGCCCAGTGACAGCATCGGGTAGATATGTTTCTCCTGCGTGAATTCTTCGTTATGGTCATTCCCTACGCGGCATGATGGAGACAGGTCATCGGCGAATTGAGGATATTGGCTTTCGAGTTTCAGCAGTTCCTGCATTAATGTATCATATTCTCTATCGCTGATTTCCGGTTGGGCCAGCACATAATATGCAAAATTGTGGCTGTTTAACCGGTTACGCAGATACATTATTCTTTCGCCTGCTGCTTGTGTATCCATCTTTTTTCAGAATAAGTTATATTGAACAAAAATAATGCATTAAATCAATACAAAAGCAATAATACTTTAGATTACCTGTATTTGATGACAATGTATAAAAAAATTATTGTAGTACTGAACGGTTGATGAAGTATAGTAAAAACAAAAGTTATTGAAAATGTAAGTATAACGATTGAGATAAGCTGTTTGCGAGGCAATTGCTTATTAATGATGTCTTCTTGGATAGATGTGTTCGGGTACTTTGTTTTAACCGGGTTCGTTTTTAATCCGGAAGAATATTAGTGTAAATTGTTCCATTCCGGTTGTTTTTTTCTACTTTTGCTAAAGCTTTGCCAATTCAAATATTTTCATAACTTGCATTGTATTCTTTCAGGATAAATTTGTTGTGTGGGATACATGATATTTTTCACAGGATTGTAATTACAGTCAAAGTGAAGCATATCATCGTATTCGTTTGAACTATTTTATTATAAAATGATAGAACAATTTTTAAATGATCTGGAAAAACGCATCAGTGATAATGTTGAGCTGACACTACTTGACCAGTGGATTAATTTTAACAACAACAGGTGTACAATGGAGTATTTTTCTCCTGTCCGCCCGCAACCTGTTTTGCCAGGCATTGACTGGAATCGCATTTTGATTAATGATACGTATGCTAATATCGAACTTGCCATGCTACGAGAGTTGGATTATTCGTGCAACAAGGTTCTTTCAGCCGGTAGTGGCGCTTTGGTTACTATCCGGCCGAACTATGGTACCGGCACGCTGACTTCAGCTTTTGGAGCCGAGATGTTTTTTCTTGATGATGAACTTGATACTCTGGCAATCACTAAGCCGGTGGATGAGGAAAAGCTGAAAAAAATAATCAGTGCCGGAGTGCCTGCACTGCACAGCGGTTTGATGGGCCGTGTATGGGAAACAGCTGATTATATGAAGGAGCAGCTTGCCCGGTTTCCCCTGTGCAGCAAACATATTCATATTTATCACCCCGATTTCCAGGGACCAATGGATATTGCCGAACTGCTTTATGGTAGTGGTATTTTTACTGATCTGTATTTTCAGCCAGAACTCATTAAAGACCTGCTATGCCTGGCTACTGAAACATACATCACTTTTTTGAAACACTGGCTGAAGCGTTTTCCTGATTCATCCGGTTATTCATTCCACTGGGGTATGATGCATCATGGTCATACTATGCTCCGTGACGATTCGGCAATGAACCTTCCGCCCGAAATTATTGATGAGTTTATACTTATTTATAATCAACGTATTCTTGATGAGTTTGGCGGTGGTGCCATACATTTTTGCGGAAGGGGTGTGCATTTTATCGAATCATTTTCACAACTACGCGGTGTCTCGGCATTCAATCTTACGCAACCTGAATATAACGATGACATGGAAACAATTTATCGTAATACAGTAGATAAGAATATCAAGCTGATTGGTTTGTTTCATGGTGCAGTTACCGATGCTGTAAGTCGCTGCCGGCCTTTACGCGGCCAGGTACACGACCAGGGAAGCAATCCATCATTTGATAAGCGGGTTCGTTGATTTTTATTATCTTAAATTTTAAGATTTGAACAAAGAATTTTGGCTCAGCAAATGGTCTCTGTCCTTGATTCTCTTGTTTTTTCGTGAATATTATATAGTTTTGCCCTAATACAGAAATTATTTTACTCTCATGCAAAACAAGTTAAAGGAAGATGCATTGAAATATCATGCTGAAGGCCGGCCGGGTAAACTGGAAGTGATACCCACCAAACCGTATTCAACGCAATATGATCTTTCTCTGGCCTATTCTCCCGGCGTGGCGCAACCATGCCTGAAAATAAAGGATAATCCCGACGATTGTTATTTATATACATCAAAAGGGAATCTTGTAGCAGTAATATCTAATGGCACTGCTGTACTTGGCCTGGGTGATATCGGTACATTGGCTGGTAAACCGGTAATGGAAGGCAAGGGATTGCTATTCAAGGTTTTTGCTGATGTTGATGTGTTTGATATTGAAGTTGACGAGAAGGACCCGTCCCGCTTTGTTGAAGTGGTCAAAGCTATTGCTCCTACATTTGGAGGGATTAACCTCGAAGATATTAAGGCCCCTGAATGTTTCGAAATTGAAGAACGGTTGAAGAAGGAATTAGATATTCCTGTTTTTCACGACGACCAGCATGGCACGGCCATCATTTCTGCGGCAGGTATGCTCAATGCACTTGAACTCACAGGACGGAAAGCAGGTGATGTGCAAATGGTGGTTAATGGCGCAGGTGCTTCGGCTGTTTCATGTACAAAACTTTATATTAAATTGGGCATTAAACCTGAAAATATCGTAATGGCTGATAGCAAAGGAGTACTTACAACTAGCAGAACAGACCTGAACGACACTAAACGGCAATTTGCCACTTCACGGCCGCTGAAAACATTGGCTGAGGCCATGAAGGGTGCCGACTTGTTCCTTGGGCTTTCAGTTGCCGATCAGGTCACCGAAGATATGCTCAAATCAATGGCTCCCAAACCAATAGTGTTTGCTATGGCCAATCCTGATCCCGAAATTGCTTATGATAAAGCAATGAATGCCCGCAACGACCTTATTTTTGCTACCGGCAGATCCGATTATCCTAACCAGATTAATAATGTGCTGGGTTTTCCTTATAT
>CAZRNJ010000261.1:0-3645 GCA_964601385.1 uncultured Bacteroidales bacterium
TCATGGCTGATATTGAAAAAAAATGGTATGTGATCCGGTCAATCAGCGGCAAGGAGAAGAAAGTAAAAGAACTCATCGAGAGTGAAATCTCCAAGCACAAGCTGAAAGAGTATATCTCACAGGTGCTGATACCTACCGAGAAAATATACCAGATCCGGAATGGAAAAAAAATCAGCAAAGAGCGTAACTATTTTCCCGGTTATGTTCTTATTGAAGCAGCTATGGTGGGCGAAATTCCTCATATCCTGAAAAACATCTCGAATGTTATAGGATTTTTGGGCGACAGCAACCCAACACCACTGCGAATGTCTGAGGTTAACCGCATTCTGGGTAAGGTGGATGAACTGGCCGCCCGCGAAGAAGAAATGAACGAGCCGTTTTGTGTAGGCGAAAAGGTTAAAGTTATTGACGGGCCTTTCAGTAATTTTGTAGGCGTGATTGAAGAAGTAAACGAAGAAAAGAAAAAGTTAAAGGTGTCGGTCAAGATTTTTGGCCGCAAAACACCACTCGAATTAAGTTTTATGCAAGTTGAACGTGAATAATTAATAGTATGGCAAAAGAGATCGTCGGACTGATTAAATTACAAATCAAAGGTGGAGCCGCTAATCCTTCACCTCCCGTAGGCCCTGCACTTGGATCAAAGGGTGTAAATATTATGGAGTTTTGCAAGCAGTTTAATGCGCGCACTCAAAATCTGGCCGGTAAAGTATTGCCAGTAATCATTACGGTTTATAATGATAAGTCGTTTGATTTTATCATAAAAAAACCACCGGTATCCATTCAACTGCTCGAATTGGCGAAACTCAAATCCGGATCTGCCGAACCAAAAAGTAAAAAGGTCGGTTCTGTTACCTGGGAACAGGTGAAAACCATTGCCGAAGATAAATTAACGGACATGAATGCTTTTACAATTGAATCGGCCATGAAAATGGTTGCAGGTACGGCGCGCAGCATGGGTATTACAGTAACAGGAAATTCACCATTCAGTAAATAATTGATTTTAGCGTTACGAAAATATGGCAATTGCAACGAAAAACAGAAAAAAGGTAATCACAAAGATTGATGCAACCAGGCAGTATAAACTGACGGAGGCAGCTCAACTGGTCAAGGAAGTAACGACCACAAAATTTGATGCATCAGTTGATGTGGATGTTCGGCTGGGCGTTGATCCGAAAAAATCAAACCAAATGGTACGCGGCGTCGTGAGCCTTCCGCATGGTACCGGCAAAAAAGTGCGTGTTCTGGCTCTTTGTACTCCCGATAAGGAAGAAGAGGCAAAGAATGCAGGCGCCGATTATGTTGGCCTTGATGATTATATCGAAAAGATTGAAAAGGGATGGACCGATATTGACGTAATTATTACTATGCCGGCCATTATGGGAAAACTTGGCAAATTAGGCCGCGTGCTTGGACCTCGTGGTTTAATGCCTAATCCTAAAAGCGGAACTGTAACAACCGAACTGGGAAAATCCATAAAGGAAATCAAACAGGGAAAAATTGATTTTAAAATGGATAAAGAAGCAATAATTCATTCTGCTATCGGGAAAGTTTCTTTTCAGCCCGATCAGATTGCCGATAATGTAAGGGAATTTGTCGCTTCGGTTATTAAGCTGAAGCCCGCATCGGCAAAAGGAACCTATATTAAAAGTGTCTTTCTCTCAAGCACCATGAGTCCCAGTATCCGGATAGATACTAAAACAATTGTAGAAAAAGCATAATGATTCTGTAGAAATTTAGTGTTATGAAAAAAGAAGATAAAGAGGTTATTATTGATGAGTTGTCGCAGACATTGAAATCGTATAAGTATTTCTATCTCACAGACACATCAACGCTTAATGCCTCGCAAACCAGTGATTTAAGACGTAAATGTTTTGAGCAGGACATTAAATTAGTCGTGGTAAAAAATACTTTGTTGCGCAAAGCAATGGAAAAGACAGGCAGTGACCTCAGCGAACTTTATCCGACGCTCAAAGGCAATATTTCTGTGATGTTCTGCAATACGGGCAATGCACCGGCCAGGATGATTAAAGAAATGCGGAAGAAATTGGAGCGGCCTTTGCTGAAAGCTGCCTATGTACAGGAAACTTTTTTTATTGGAGATAACCAACTTGATACTTTAACCAATTTAAAGTCCAGGGACGAATTAATCGGCGATATTGTAATGCTTCTCCAATCGCCGGTGAAGAATGTCCTACTTGCTCTTCAATCGGGAAGCAATACGCTTACCGGTGTTTTAAAGACCTTATCAGACAGGAAATAATCGTAACTATTAAAAAGTAAAAACAATGGCAGACTTAAAAGCAATCGCGGAACAGTTAGTGAATCTGACTGTAAAAGAAGTAAATGAATTGGCAGATATTTTAAAAAGCGAGTATGGTATTGAACCAGCCGCAGCTCCGGTAATCGCAGCCGGTGTACCCGGTGCAGCTCCTGCAGCAGCCGAAGAGAAAAACACATTTGATGTGATTCTTAAGGCAGCCGGTGGTCAAAAACTTCAAGTGGTGAAATTAGTGAAAGATCTTACTGGTCTTGGTTTAAAAGAATCAAAAGAATTGGTTGATGGTGCTCCTAAACCAGTAAAGGAAGGCGTTAGCAAAGATGATGCTGAATCGTTAAAGAAACAGTTAGAAGAAGCTGGCGCTGAAGTTGAAATTAAATAAACACAATACGCGTGTATTGTCCCGGGTTTAGTGCCTTTTTGGCACTAGCCCTTTTGTTGTTTATGGCCGGCTAAACGTTAACTTTAATTTTATTTTACCATGTCGCAAAAAAAACATGTTATCGAACGCGTTAATTTCGCCTCCTCAAAATCATTGTATGATTATCCTGATTTTCTCGAAATACAACTGAAATCCTTTACCGAATTCCTTCAGCTCGGAACTATAGCGGAGGATCGAAAAAAAGAAGGATTATATAAAGTGTTTGCGGAAAATTTTCCGATTAGCGATGCACGGAATAATTTTGTCCTGGAATTTCTTGATTACTCTATTGACCCGCCGAGGTATTCTATTGATGAATGTATTGAGCGCGGACTGACTTATTGCGTGCCTCTGAAAGCAAAGCTTAAATTGTATTGTACCGACCCGGAACATGAAGATTTTGATACGGTGATACAGGATGTGTATCTCGGTACTGTTCCATATATGACCGAAAAAGGCAGTTTTGTAATTAATGGCGCCGAACGGGTAGTGGTTTCTCAGCTTCACCGTTCACCCGGTGTCTTCTTTGGTCAAAGCATGCATGCTAATGGAACAAAACTCTATTCGGCGCGTGTAATCCCCTTTAAGGGCTCTTGGATAGAATTTGCCACGGATATTAATAATGTGATGTATGCCTATATTGACCGGAAGAAAAAACTACCGGTTACAACTCTTTTACGTGCTATTGGATTTGAAAAAGATAAGGATATTCTGGCTATTTTTAATCTCGCTGATGAGATAAAAGTTTCTAAATCGGCTCTCCAGAAAGCTGAAGGAAGATGCCTGGCAGCGCGCGTTTTGAAAACATGGATTGAAGATTTTGTTGATGAAGATACCGGCGAAGTGGTGTCTATCGAACGAAACGAAGTGATTATCGAACGCGAAACAATTCTTGAGAACGAACATATTGACATGATTGTGGAAGCAGGGGTTCAGTCTATTCTGC
>CAZRNJ010000262.1:0-3637 GCA_964601385.1 uncultured Bacteroidales bacterium
TATTTAAAAAGGAAAAATATCCCTTTTAAACTTTTACCGGACAACAGTGATAATTTATAATATAATTGACAGAAGATGTTTAATACTTATTCTATCGTCTTAATTTGTAGCCGGATATAAATCAAACATTATGATAAACCGGGATTTTACAGTTGTATAACTGCAAGCAGATCAAAAGGTTTTTCCGTTTGAGCGTACCCGGTAACCCTTTGTTCGCCGTAGCTATATAATTGCGAAGGCGACACTTTGCTCGCTATAGCCATGCAATAGCTAAAGCGATATCACCGTAGAAAATCTTCCCTTGGTTTAAATACCAAAGGATTGATTTTCAAGAGCGTTTATTAGTTGATATTAATTAACTGATAAATCAGGAATAAAAGTTTTATGTTCAGTCAACAGAATGGATTTTTAAATTACTTTTATCATTTATGATTAATTAAAATTGTTTTATATGAAGAAAACTTTAGTCGTTTTTTTTGCTGCAATAATATTAGTATATCCGGTTTTTGCACAGCAACATCCTCGGTTGTTTTTTTCTCCGGCCGATATAGCTGGGCTTAAATCAAGGGCTAACCGTGAACCGTATACCACTATTTTACGGGAGATACGCAAAGCATACCGTTTTAACGATACGTTAACAGATGATTACAATCAGTCGTATACAGCAGCATTGGCCGGTTTCTTATATTTGCTTACCGATAGTAATTATTATGCTCAGGTAGCCAAACAAAAAGTGACGATACGGATTAATGATGTGAGCGATACGGCAGGATGGGCGAGAACAACGGTTAAAGGTCTTACAACATATAATATCGGAACGCTCTGTTCTTATGCATACGATTTTTGTTATCATTCCCCTTCATGGGATTCAGCCGGCTTCAGGGCATGGGTATCAACCGCATTGCTGAACGAGGCAAAATGTATTATTGATAATGGCGGTACCCAACAGAATACGAATACAGCAAGCAACTGGCAGGGGATCCGAGGATCGGCCGGCGGTATTTGCCTCCTGGCTACGGATGATGTTTATGCCAATCATTATTTGAATCGTACCATCGAAAAAGTGGTACGCTATTATGTAGATAATTACGGCGATGTATTTACCAGTTGCGGATGGAATATTGAAGGTCTTGGTTATACCTATTATCCGTTTGGGAATTTTATCGGGCCTTTTACTATAGCTATTAAGCGGTTGATCCCTACTTGTGATTTCAGGGAAATAGCCGGTTGCCGGAATACTTACTGGAGTATTTATTCGTCTTTTATTACAGCGATGGATCTTCGTGATTTTGGGGGCATGCATCCTGATTGGGGCGATGATAATCCTCATCCTTCTGGTGAAGGTTCATTTGCGCAGGCATTTTATTTTGTCAGCGACAGTATGCTGTCTTCCATCAAATATTGGTTCGACCGTACAATGGCTGTTCGAAAAGTAAATCCTTATGATAATTACCGGATGGGCGCTATGTGGTCGTACCTCTGTTATATTGATACATTAACCGACCGGAATCCGATGACTGATAATCTGTGGCAGAGTTTTTCTATTGAAACCGGAGGCAATGGGTATATGACTTACCGCAATCAATACAAAGATTCAAACGATCTGATCGCGCAGATGTACATCAAATTGCGTGGAAACAAAGGACATAATGGACCGGATGCGCTATCATACCGCATTGCCGGGGAAGGGACTGCATGGGCTGTGGGCGGTGGACGATATGGTGTTACCGTTGATTCGAACGATGTGTATAAGTGTTCAATGAATACCCTCTATCCGTTTAATATGGATACCCGGAAAGTAATTACCAATGGAAATTCCGGAATACTTGCAGGGTTTCCTTATTCCTGTAAGGACGGCAGCGGACATGTTATTTCAACCATTGTGCAAAACAATGTGGGTGTGATTAACCAGAAACGCTGGTTTGTGGCTGATTACGACTCACTGGCAACCGGCGCTAAAGCAGTATACATTATTGGTGATGAGTCGGATAATGGTTATTACTGGCAATTATGTACTTACCTGCGCAATTCAATTTCTACTTCATTAAATACCTTTACAATCACAAGCAAAGACAGTGTAACTATGAGAGGTACTATTTTATATCCATTGTCTGATTATCGCTATACTGTTGGTAAGCGGCGCCGCGGGTCGTCTTTTGGGGATACCGACAGTAACGGTTTTGTGCATTTCCGCAGCGATGATGGGGATTATCTGGTTGTGTTAACAATTGCCCGCAAGGGTATGGCTCATCCTTCTGTTTCCGCAACAGGTACAGGAATTATTAATAATACTGTTCAGATTGGAACTAAAACATATACCCTTACTGATGATGATGTTCTTTATTCCGGCCTTCCTGCCGAGAAGGGTCCGCGTGCTTCTTTTTTTGCTAACCGTACATCAGGGCCTGCGCCACTTACCGTTACTTTTGATGCTTCAAACTCGCTTGATCCTGAAGGATTGAGTTTAAATTATTCGTGGAATTTTGGCGATGGTGTATCTGATACCGGGAAAATAGTTACTCATACTTATTCTGTTGAGGGTGATTTTAAGCCGGTTTTGGTGGTTACCGATCAGGCCGGAAATAAAGATTTGCAAACCGGATTTCTTACAACATATACAACCAGCGGTTTTGCTAATTTAACTCCGTTTAGTGCTTTGCTTACTCCCAAAAACAATTCAACTGCAAACCAGCATGACAGTTTGCTAATGACCTGTTTTGCCGAAGATGCCGATGGATACGTGCAAAAGGTTGAATTTTATGATAGTATAAGCGGAACCGGAAATACACTGCGCGGTGTTGATTCAACTTATCCGTTTTCATTTACGTGGTATGATATCCCTTCGGGTACACGGTATATGTATATCAAAACATACGACAACCTGATGGCAATGACTAAAAGCAGTAAGAATAAAGTAACTGTTAATGTTGTAACACAAACACCTTCTGTCTTTGCATCTGTTCAGGACGAGGATATTTCAGTTTTTCCTGTTCCGTCTGATGGCCGTTTCTATGTTGCAATACCTGGATGCAGCAACGCACAGATTGATGTTTTTGATGTTACCGGCACTATGGTATTGCAGTACCGGGCAGATAATGATTTGTCTTATTTAGCATTGGATAATCCGGTGAAGGGCATCTATCTTGTTCGCGTAATACATAATGGACACATTGTGATTAAAAGAATGATTGTCCGGTGAAACGGATAATCTCTTTTTATAAACTTGATTATTTTAGTTTGTCTCTTTACGGAGACATCTATTGAATTAATCAATATTGATAGCCAAAAACTTTTGACAGGATTTTCTCCACCAGCGTTCCTACCCATTTAAAAGGATTCCGGCGAATAAGGCGCTCCTGTTCGCCGACTTTAAGGAAAAGACCATCTAATGCTTTGGCCGTGGCAAATTCTCCTATGGTTGTGGTTTGCATAGCCGATAATCCGGCACTGGATAAAGCGCCGGAAAGGCCCATTGTGGTTGCCGTATTATAAATATTGTTGTAAGTTGTTCGTAAAGTATTCCAGGCATCATTTGCAGAGAAACCCAATCCGAGATCGCCCGATAATGCATTGTCAATTTTTGGCGCATATAAATTGGTGAGGGGTGTGCGGGTTACTGAAATGAAATAATTGGTGG
>CAZRNJ010000263.1:0-3608 GCA_964601385.1 uncultured Bacteroidales bacterium
TATCATTTATAAAGGATATCTTTACAAATATCAATTAGAGCCCTATGCCAGCGAAGACTATCCTTTTGACCATTTTGGTCCGGTAGTCTATGATTCACTGTGGTGTGTTAGCGATGGAGATGTTTTTGCTGCAACTGGTAAGTCCTATTGGTGGCAACATAACCTCGAATTATGGTATAACAAAGGAGTGGATGTTATTTATTGCTTCGACATTGAAACCGGCAAGCTGGTATGGAGAAAGGTTATGCCAGGGTTTGTTATTTATCCTTGGGATGACCTTACTAAAGAGTATGTGGGTAATTATACTGCTGCTGCTGCATTCGACAAAGTCTTTTTCAAAGGTGGGTTTGGGAGTATCTATGCCCTCAATTACCTTACAGGTGAAGTCGAATGGCAGAAAATCGCCCCGCCATTGTCTTCTACTACAATGGTCATCTGGCAACGCGGTGAAGGTACCATGCAAATTATCGGAGATAAGCTTGTAACTTCCTCGGCAGGGTCCAACAAAGGTACTACCATGAGTATTTACGATGCTGCTACAGGTACTTTGCTTTCTAAGACTCCTTCTGAAATGATGGCTCCTGATTCATACAATAGTGTCTACAAAGAAAGTGGTAAAAACTACATTGTACTGGCAAATGGTACCTACGATGGTGGAGATTTTGCCCTTTACAACATTGATGACGGACAGTTAATGTGGTCGTCAAAAGCCCTGGGGGACACCTTTGGACATAATATTCACGGAATACCATTTATTTATAAAGATACTGTGCTTATAGCAGGAAAAAGACCTCCCAATAGTGACTGGGCAGGACGTATCTGCGCCTACAAAATTTCTTCAACAGGTTATACCAAGTTGTGGGAGTTAGGCGACACTATTGCATTCTCCAATAATGAGAAATGTCAATATAAAAATGGCATGGTTATTATCCGCTTCAGTAGTTCAGATAATGTATTGTCAGATAAGTACACCGGAAAACTCGTTACCCTACGCCTTAAGGATGGAAAGTTAATGGGTACATTTAACTGGAGAGCTTATTATGATGGAATGGATAACGCAGGCGCTATGGAGATTTATGATGATAAATTATTTTTTCTGTCTGATGGTTCGCATGCAACTGCTCTTTCTGTTGCTATGTTCGACATCAGTGATCCGGCCAATATTATAAATCTAGGTTCATTAAATGAACCGGAAGAACCTTCCGTCGGCTATGAATATGGGATGCGTTATCCGGTGGCTGACGGAAAATTATATTTTGTTGGTAAAACAAATATTTATTGTTATGATCTCTCCATTCCTGCCAATGATATCAAAGCTAACTTAACAGGATTAAGAAAACCTGCCGTTTACTTCCCGGGTGATGATGTTACGTTTGGTGTTCAGGCAACATCCGCTTCCGGCATTACAAAAGCAGAGTTTTACAGCGATGGTATAAAAATAGGTGAAGATAATAGTGCGCCATTTGAATATACTATTAACAATATCGCCGATACCAGGCAAACTGTAAAAGCTAGGGTTACCAATGGAAATGCCGAAACCGCATGGACAGAAAGTATTACAATACGTTCATTAAGACCTGCTTATATGGTATTCCCGCCAACCGGTTATCACTATTTTATGGATAAAGACGCAGAAATGGGTTTCATTCCGGTTGTTTATGACAGAGAAGGGATACGCTTTCCCTTTTTATTTGATTATAATAATTTTACCTATGCTGCTAAAAAACATGTCATTGACTCAAACGGAAGATATCATGCCACAACTTATGGAAACGATACAGTGGTAGCTACTTTGCACTATAATGGACAAACCATGGTTGATTCAGTATTTGTCCATATTAAAGTAACAAATCGCTCATCTCAAACTATTACCACAAATGAACCGGATTTCTTCTTTTCTGCAAAACCGTTCCATTTGTTAACTGCCACTGCTTCGTCCGGCCTTGAGGTTGAATATACGCTGATTAGCGGAGATGTAGATTTAAATAAGGATACAATATTTCCAAAAAGCGCCGGCAATGTAATTATTAAGGTTACTCAAAGAGGTGACGCCTATTATGAAGCTGCACCTGAAGTATATGATACGTTTACTATACGGAAGGATGTTGATTTTATGCAGATAAATATTAATACCGGCAATACGTTGCTGAACATAAGTGATCTGGCCGGTGTAGAACCCTATAAGTCAGCTTATTGGGTTAATACAGGTGAAAATGATCTGGCTGCGGGGGAAGTTTATGATAACCAGGGATTTGCTACACAGGTAACGGTTGCGCTTCCTACGAACACTTCGAGGGGTGATGCTGCCGCACCGGAAACTACCGGCGATCATAAAATGCTTAAAACGTATGACCGGGCATGGGACAATTATAAATTGAATATTGGGAATATTCCTTCATCATTTACTTCTAATGGCTATACTGTTATTGCTTACTGGAATACGCATACCACAGGCAATCGTTATTCGAACATAACTATTAACGGGGTAACCAAAGTAATATATGATAATAGTTCATCGTTTGACGGTGTGCTGAGTGAGAGTACCGCAACAACTCCGGCCGCGGCAGTATTAGGCAATGAGTATGTTGTTTTTACCGGATTAACTGATCCGAACCTTGTAATAAATTTTACTTCAACAGGCGGATCTTCACAGGTTGTGGCAAGCGGAATACAGATAATAGCAACAGGGAATCTTCCGCCTCAGCTTAGTCAGTATATAACATTTAATAGTTTGGCTGATAAAAACTATAATGATCCCGATTTTATTTTAACAGCAACAGCCAGTTCGGGGTTGGGCGTGAGTTATGAATTGGTAAGCGGGCCGGCAACTATCAGTGGAGATACGGTTAAACTCACCGGTGAAAACGGAACGGTTGTGATTAAGGCCATGCAGGACGGGAATACAACGTATGAAGCTGCTTTGCCGGTTGAGCGAAGCTTTGTTGTCAGCGGAGCGCCGAAAAAATCACAAACAATCTATTTTAATCCGATACCTGATAAATATATAAACGATGGAGCATTTAATGTTTTGGCTTCCGCTTCATCAGGGTTACCTGTGACTATTATTGTTAAAAGCGGGCCGGCAATAATTAGTGGCAATACAGTTTCACTGACTGGCCTGACAGGAACAGTGGTGTTGTTGGCATCACAGGCCGGCGACCTGAATTATGACTCTGCCGCATCTGTAGAGCAAAGTTTTCAGGTGCTTGACGTTCCAACCTTGTTAGAACGTAATGAAACAGGGGAAATAATGGTTTATCCTAATCCTGTTGAGGATGTTTTATGCATTAAGGTTACTGAGAGCGGGCTTTATGATATTACTGATATTACCGGCAGGATTGTATTAAATGGTATAATTGAAGAGAAAATTAATATCGCGGGTCTCAAATCTGGTATGTATTTCCTGAAACTGTCATTTGATAATAAGAAAGAGATAATTAAACTTCTTAAAAAGTAATCTGTATTATTTGTTTTGAGCCAGAGTTATCGCGTTAATGCAATAGAAATGTTGGATTTATGGTATATAGGAATTTCTATTACAAAATCGCGGTATAATAATCCCAAACTATGCAATAGAAGGTTTTCTATTGCATAGCGATTAAGAAAAA
>CAZRNJ010000264.1:0-3608 GCA_964601385.1 uncultured Bacteroidales bacterium
ACCCTGCTCCGGATGGATAAGGGAACATATCTAACACATAATACTTAGGTTTCGTTTCGTCTTCAGTTACACGGTAGATATCTTTTTCTTTCCAGTATTCCTGCCATTTTTTTTCGATGTCTCTGAAATTATAATCCATGAATTACTATTTTTGTAATAAGAATGGGCTAAATTAGAAAATTCTTTGATTATAGCGGATTAATTTATGATGAGAAACTTATTGATAATAATTCTGTTTACCATGATGATAAACAATAGTTGTCACCGGAAGGGCGACAGGAGCATAGCTGAAAAGAATGATTCATTTTTTATTACGGTTGACCGTTTTGCAGATATTAAAATACTCCGGTACCAGGTTCCGGGATTTGATGAGCTTTCACTCAATCAGAAAAAGCAATTATATTATCTGAGCCAGGCCGCATTGTGGGGAAGGGATATCTTATTTGATCAGTTTTACAAACATAACTTGCTGATCCGTAAAACACTGGAAACAATTTATACCTCTTACCAGGGCGACCGGACAACTGATGATTATAATGCATTTGTAGTATATCTTAAACGTGTATGGTTCTCCAGCGGTATTCATCATCACTATTCTACCGAAAAATTTATTCCGGGTTTTAGCCGGGATTATTTCCGCCAACTGATAAGAAACTCTGCTTTTTCATGGCTGAAAAAGGGCGATACCCCGGAATTATTAGCCGAAAAGCTGATTCCGGTTATGTTTGATATGACTGTAGATACAAAACGAGTCAATCTTGATCACTCGAAAGACCTGATTGCATCTAGCGCAACTAATTTTTATTCGGGTGTTACCGAGCATGAAGCAACAGTTTTTTATGAAGCGCTTGAAAACGAACATCAGGGACCTCCCCTTGAATACGGGCTTAATACTCAGCTTGTAAAGGAAAACGGTAAACTGGTTGAAAAGGTTTGGCGATCGGGTGGTATGTACGGCCAGGCGATTGATTCGATTGTGTATTGGCTTGGAAAGGCAGCAGAGGTTGCAGAGGATGAACAGCAGAAAAAAATGATCCTGCAACTTATTCGTTATTATGAAACCGGCGACCTGAAGACATGGTTTGATTATACCATACAATGGGTGAATGATAATTCGAAGGTAGATTTTGTGAACGGATTTGTTGAAGTTTATGGCGATCCGCTTGCACGAAAGGGAACGTGGGAGTCGGCAGTTAATTTCAGAGACGAAGTGGCAACTGCCCGAACGCGTCTGCTGGCATCCAATGCGCAATGGTTTGAAGATCATTCACCGGTTGATCCGCGGTTCAAAAAAGAAAAATCACAGGGTGTTTCGGCTAAAGCCATCACCATTGTTCAACTGGCAGGGGATTGTTATCCGCATTCCCCCATTGGAATTAATCTGCCAAATAATGAGTGGGTCAGGAGCAATCACGGTTCAAAATCGGTTACTCTTACTAATATTATCCACAGTCAATACGTGGCTTCTTTCAATGATGGATTGATTGAAGAATTTGCGTTCAGTGAACAGGAGGTTGAACGGGCGCGGAAATACGGCGCTCTGGCTCTCGATCTTCATGTTGATATGCACGAATGTCTTGGACATGCATCCGGCAAAATGCTCGAACATGTTACTGCCGGTGATCTTAAAAATTATCATTCAACTATTGAAGAAACACGGGCTGATCTCTTTGCATTATACTATATTATGGATCAGAAACTGATTGACCTCGGCCTGATTCCTTCGTTTGAGGTGGCTTATGCTGAATATGATTCTTATATTCGCAGTGGATTGTTGGTTCAACTGACACGGATTGAATCCGGAAAAGAAATTGAAGAATCGCATATGCGCAATCGTCAGCTTATCGCTTCATGGCTTTTTGAGAAAGGATTGAAGGATAATGTGATTGAAAAGATTATAAAGGACGGTAAAACCTTTTTTAAAATTAATAATTATAAAAAAATGCATGAAAATATTGGAATATTACTTGCTGAAATTCAGCGCGTTAAATCCGAGGGCGATATTGAACAAGCGCGGTATCTCGTTGAGAAATATGGAGTAAAAGTTGATTCAGCTTTGCATTGCGAAGTGCTTGAGCGGTTTAAAAAATTGAAGATTGCACCATATACTGGTTTTATTAATCCGCTGCTTATTCCGGTGATGGATGATGGTGAAATAATTGATATTCGTATTGAATACCCGACCGATTATGCTGAACAGATGTTGTTCTATTCGACAAAGTATGCAGCATGTTGGAATTACTGAATTTTTTAGTATTTTTACTTTTAATAATTTTAAAAATGGTACGATTCTTCTTTTTAATTGTTTTGTTGGCAGTGCTTGTTGCAGTTGGTTGTAAAAAGGATGAATATCCCGGCCAGGTGTCGTTTACGCTTGATGGAAGCGCTGTTGAATACGCCAATAAAGGGGAAAAGTATGCATACTTTGTTGCTGAGTCATCAGGTAAGATCAGTATTTTTGCCGATGACGGAAAACTTGATGGTTCGCGCCTCGTGATCGAATTGCCTGAGTACATCGGGGTCAATACTTATAAAGGAAAAGAAAAAGTAAGTGTGTCGTATTGGAAAAATGTTTCCAATTATTATGAGCTTTATAAAATCTACCGCGATTCGTTTACAGTAGCGGTTGATGAAGTGCAAGACGAGTATATCACCGGACGTTTTTCGGGGATCATTTATTACAAAAAACAACAGGCAGTCATCAGTAATGGTGCATTTGTTGTTTATCGCAATACCTATTAGTTTGCTTTATATCTCGGCTTTTTTCAGTTTTGGCGCTAACAGATTAAAAATAATCCATGCCAGGAGGTATGCCGATCCGCATATAATAAACATTATGGAGTATCCGGCTTCTTTTTTATCAAGTAAGGTATAATGTTTTAACAGCATACCGGCACTCCATGCAATAAGCATGCCGCCCAATGCCCCGGCCATACCGCCAATACCCGTAACTGATGCAACGGCTTTTTTAGGGAACATATCCGATACTGTAGTGAAAATATTTGCCGACCATGCCTGATGAGCCGCACAGGCCAGAGCAATAGTAATTACAGCATACCAGGTATTGATATTGCCCAAATGGGAGGCCAGCAGAACAGACAATGGAAGCAAAGCATAAATCAACATAGAGACCTTACGGGCAAGATAAACAGGCATACCACGGTTAATGAAGTTTTTCGGCAGCCATCCGCCTAAGATACTGCCTACGGTAGAAACGGTATAAACGATAGCGATAGCGAAAGGCCAGGCAATTACCATGTGCTGCTCACCTGTTGCGATATGCCTTGTGTTCTCGCCTTCAAGAAATGCAGGAAGCCAGAACAGATAGAACCACCAGATCGGATCGGTAAGAAATTTACCGATAAAAAATGCCCAGGTCTGCCTGAATCCCAACAAACGGAACCATGAAATTTTTTCCGTTTGTTGCTCCGGGGTTTGCTGTACATCTATGTCGCTATGGATATAGTCGAACTCGGCCTGTGAGAGTTTTTGCGAAGCCAGCTTTTCCTGTGGGGACCGGTAAGTGGTGAACCAAAAAAAGATCCAAAGCAAACCAATCAATCCGGTAAGGATAAAAGCCCATTGCCATCCCATAGATGCTGCGATAA
>CAZRNJ010000265.1:0-3589 GCA_964601385.1 uncultured Bacteroidales bacterium
GGACAATACCGGCGATACCTGGCAATGTAAGCACCGCATTAAGCGAAGCCATTATTCCAACGATAAAGAAAATATTTGTAAACAAAGCCAAATCGGCTACAAGGCCTGCCGACCGGCTGTAATAAAGAACCATAAAGAAACAAACAACAATAAAGGCAGCAACGAATGAATTAAATCCATCGTTGATAGATTCTTTTCCCAGCGAAGGACCAATAACGGCTTCCTGAATAATGCGGGCAGGAGCAGGCAGTTTCCCCGACTTCAGCACATTTGCAAGGTCTTTTGCTTCATCAACAGAAAAATCGCCGGTAATCTGAGAATTGCCGCCGGTAATTTCCTGCTGTACGCGGGGTGAAGAATATACTTTATTGTCAAGCATTATGGCAATACATTTCCCGACATTTTCGCGGGTCATACGGGCCCATATCTTTGCACCCTCACCATTCATATTCATGGTTACCTCGGCTGAAGCGCGGGTTTGGGAGAATTCCGGACGGGCATTAACAATCACACTGCCATCAAGCGGGGCTTTGCCATCCCTTCCTGTCACTTTAATCGCATGCAACTCATAGATTGTTTTTGAATTATCATACCTGGGTGGTTTCGAGCTCCAGTAAAAACGAAGGTCTTTGGGAAATGACGCAGCCACCTGCTTATGAGAAAGAAGCTCATTAATTTTTTTTATGTCTTTCTGATGAGCACGGCCAATCACTGAACCCGGGAGCAGCTTGCCATCGTTACTTACGCTTGGGTACAACAATGCAAATAAGGGATAATCTTTAGCCGACTCTTTTCCGGCAGTAGTATCAGTATTTGCCGTATCAGCTTTTTCAATCTGATCAAGCAGGGATAATTCACTGCCGGCCGTTGTATCCTTAATAGCAGTATCGGTGAGGGCTGCAGTTGCCGAGTCGCCGGATGCAGCAATAGTATCAGCAATGGCCTCATTAATACGCTTCACTGCTTTGTTCGCATCCAGTAATGCCTGATACAGTTCTCCATTATCATATGTTTCCCAAAACTCCAAATTAGCTGTTGTCTGCAGCAGGTTGCGTACACGTTCCGGATCTTTAATCCCGGGCAGTTCAACCATTATCCGTCCCTGTTTCCCAAGTTTCTGGATATTTGGTTGAGCTACACCAAACTTATCAATACGATTATACAGGATATTAAACGAATTATCTATTGCATCGTCTGCCTCACGGCTGAGTACTTCAATCACCTGTTCATTGGTTGAATTAAAATCAATCATTCCGCGCAGGGATGGATTGCTGTAAAAATACTGAGCTAGTTTACCGCCCGGAACGAGCTTTTCAAATGCACGTCCGAAAAGGATTACAAATTCTTCCTGACTATTTTTCTGCATTTCCTGCGCAAGAGCGATAGAGGCCTGAAATATACTGTCGGAAGGATTCAGCGTTAATGAGTTAAGAATATCTACAACAGCCACTTCGAGAATAACACTCATTCCGCCCTTCAGGTCTAGGCCAAGATTCATTTCACGCTGCATACACTCCATAAAAGTGAATTTACGGATCCCCATATTAAACACTGTTTCGCCCGACACCGAATCAAGAAAATAGGCCTCACGGATGATGGATCCGCGAGCATAATCCTCGGCCTTACTGCGTATCTGATTGGCCTTAAATGTAAAACTCAACTGATAAATACATGCTATTGCCATTACAATAGCAATAAAACTGATTGCGCCTCTGTTCTGCATTTTATTGTTTTTTCCTGGTTATACTTCAAAAAAAGAACGACAAATATATTAATTTTTTTGTTATGCCACCGGGTTTCGAAATAAATAATAAATCATCATTAAATCAACACTTTACATTACAGTCCGGTATTAAAGCAATCGTTTAATGCAATTAATAATTTGCTGTGCAAGCATACCGGCTTTTTCGGGTGTTGAACTTTCGGCATATATCCGGATGATGGGTTCGGTATTTGACCGCCGGAGGTGAATCCATTCACCGGGCATATCAATACGCAATCCGTCGCTACGGTTCAGGGTATATGCCGCATATTCCTTTTCAATAGCCAGAAAAATTTCTTCAACAGAAATGTTTTGAGCCAGTTCAAGTTTATTTTTCGAGATAAAATAATCAGGATACTTTCTGCGCAGGCGGCTCACCGGTAGCCCGTTAATGGCTAAATGCGAAAGAAACAGGGCAATTCCAACTAAAGCATCCCTGCCATAATGCAAAGGAGGATAAATAACACCCCCATTCCCTTCGCCACCAATCACAGCAACGGTTTCCTTCATCATTTGCACCACATTTATTTCCCCAACGGCAGCAAAAGAACAGGAGCATCCGTATTTCTCGGTTACATCACGTAATGCACGGGTAGACGAAAGATTTGAGACCGTATTTCCTTTTGAGACAGACAAAATATAATCAGCTACAGCAACTAATGTATACTCTTCGCCAAACATCGAACCATCTTCACAAATAATGGCAAGCCGGTCAACATCAGGGTCCACGGCAAACCCAACATGAGCATTATTGTTTTTTACTAACTGCGACAAACCGGAAAGATTCTCGGCCAGAGGTTCGGGATTATGGGCAAATTGGCCGTCAGGAATACAGTTTAATTCAATTACCTTTTTCACGCCTAATGCTTTTAACAGAGCAGGAACTGCAATCCCTCCAACCGAATTAACAGCATCAACTGCAACAATTAATCCTTGCCGGGCTATCAGGTCTTTCTGCACGGCAGGCAAAGCAAGAATAGCATCAATATGTCTCTGCAAAAAAGAATCATCGTTAGTAATTGTCCCCAGTTCAGAAACCGGGACATACGATACAGAAGCGTTCTCTGAAAGAACTAGCATCTCCCTTCCCTGCGCATCAGACAGAAACTCACCGGCAGAAGTAAGAAGTTTTAATGCATTCCATTGGGCAGGATTATGACTTGCTGTAATAATAATCCCTCCCTGAGCCCCTGTTGTAATCACAGCCATCTCAACGGTAGGAGTAGTAGCAAGTCCGGCATCAATGACATGGCATCCGCAGGCAGTGAGTGTCCCGCAAACGATCCGATTTACCATATCCCCCGAAATACGCGCATCACGGCCAA
This sequence comes from uncultured Bacteroidales bacterium, assembly GCA_964601385.1. Taxonomy (GTDB): domain Bacteria; phylum Bacteroidota; class Bacteroidia; order Bacteroidales; family JBBRXJ01; genus CAZRNJ01. The sequence continues at coordinate 3,088 of CAZRNJ010000265.1, forward strand.
CACAAATAACCGGATTAGTTTTGGCTGAATTCTTTTTTACCCATAGAGCAAAACCGGTGGTAAACTTAACAATATCAGCCGGAGTAAGAGAATGCCCGGGCCGGCCTCCGATAATACCACGGATACCTGAAATAGATTTAATTAATGTCATATTGTAAACGAATAAAAATTAGCTGAGAACAAACAACCGTAATAAAATCTGATTAAAATAAGAATAAAACGTTTAATAACCAATAACCCATAATACGCGATCCTCGTCAATAGACATGTGAACAAGTTCAATCAGTTGAGTATTTACATTAATCAGCGATTCGGTATAACTTTTCCATTTTTCCCTGTATTGCGGATCCTGATCTTTCAATTTAGCAACAAACCGGTCACCCATAAAAATACCGGAAAGAAACTGCTCAAAAGTAGTATAAGAATTAATGGCCATCAGGACTTCCCGTTTCTTTTTTAGTTCATTCAATAATGGGACAAAAGTACGTGCATTATACTTGGT
>CAZRNJ010000266.1:0-3571 GCA_964601385.1 uncultured Bacteroidales bacterium
ACCTTGGGCAGTATTGGTCAAACCGATTATGATTTTTGGTTTGCCGCGCCCGCCGTGACTCCTAATCATAATCCTGGAGGCGGACAACCCGTATTTTTTTATATTACATCTGTGAAAACTTCCGGTTGGGTAAGGATTTATATGCCCAGAGATCCCTCATTTGATACTACATTCTATATTAATGCAGGTCAAAGTATAAAGTTCGATAATACATTTTATTCAAGGATGACTTATGCAAATATTGCAAATGAATATGTCTTTCCAACCTGGGGTATTAGTGATAAAGGTATTTTTATTCATACCACTTCACCTGTTACTGTATATTTTGAGTATAGCAACACGAATAATCCCGATATATGGGCTTTGAAAGGAAAGAATGGATTAGGCGAGGATTTCTATACTACATTTCAAACGCACTGGTATAATCAGAATCTGAATTGGCCTATTCCTGCATATTCGGCTTTCGATATTGTTGCTACCGAGAATAATACAGTAGTAACCATTGAAAGCGATAATCCTATACTTGGCCATGAAACACAAACTACTTTTACGGTAATCCTGCAGGCCGGACAGGTTTATTCTGCTGTACCAGCCCGGATAACTACTCCCTATAACGGATGGAAAGCATCGGATTGGTGTGGCAGAGCCGGAGTTGACCATCTCTCGGGCGCCCGGATAACCACGAATGCAGGGCACCCTGTTGTGGTTAATTTAAAAGATGATTCAATGAAATATCCCACCTCTAACGGTAGTTATGGCTGTTACGATTTGGGTGGAGACCAGACGATTCCTACATCGATTATAGGTCAGGAATACATTGCCATACGCGGACGTGCACGACAGCCACCGGCATATCCAATAAATCTTGAGCGGTTATATATTGTTGGAACACAGGATGGCGATCAGGTTTTTATCAATGATGTTTTTTATAGCAATCTGAACCGGAAACAAACAGTGGTATACCTGATGACTACAGATACGGTATTTATAAGAACTAATTCTCCGAGTTATGTCTTGCAGGTTACCGGTTTTGGATGCGAGATTGGCTATGCAGTATTGCCTGCTATTGATCAATGTACCGGCTCAAGCAGTGTAAGTTTTACCCGTTCAAGCACAAATGATCTGTATTTAAATCTGATGGTGTATAATAAAAATAATGCCAAAGACAGTTTTTATCTTAATGGCGTTAAATCACCGTTGATTCCGGGCACTGCTTTTAAGCAGGTATCTGTAAATTCCAAGTGGTGGGCGGCGCGCCTTGGTCCATATACCACAGCACAGATACCCACAAATGTACGCACCCGTGTAGCCAATACAGGCAATGTGTTTCATCTGGGTATTATTAATGGTAACCAGACCGGCGGTACACGGTACGGATATTTTTCCAATTACAATCCGTTGGAGATGACCGCAAAAATCGGGTGTATCGGCGATAACCCCAATAATTGCTTTGGCGGCCGTTACGGAAGAGGTTGTGACAATGAGATGGAAGATAGTGTCCAGTTGATTTTGAATACCAATGGCACAAATATTACCTGGTCACCTAATCTCTATATTAATAATCCTACCATTGATACGCCTAAGGTGGCACCGCCATATACTATTCTCTACACTGTAGATGTTTCGGGCGCCTGCGACCTTACTTCTCAAACGACTGTTTCGATTGAAGTGTTCAAATCGGTGGAGGCAAATTTTATTGTGGATAAAACAGAAGGTTGCGCACCTCTCGAGATCACTTGCACTGCACGGCTGGCGCAAACTAAAGAGTGCCGCTGGAATTTTGGCAATGGTACTGCTAACTGGATTTTTGCAGACACGGTAACTAAAGACAGTACGTTTAAACGGACGTATATTAATACCTCTGATACGGCACAGCGGTACATGATACAATTGGTCGTTTACAGTAAGCACGACTGTATTGATACACTGCGACGATGGATTACCGTTTATCCTTCCATTGATGCCGCGTTTTCAGTTTCCGAAAACATCGGCTGTAATCCGCTGGATGTAGATGTTACCGACCAGTCGTCGGGAAACCTTGATACAACTCTATATCTGTACACCTTTGGGGATAATAACTCATCCCGGCTGACTAATCCTTCTCATACCTATTATAACCTCGGACACGATGATACAACTTATATAATTCAACTGGTTGTAACATCTCCCTTCCTGTGCACCGATACGGCTGTTAAGAATATTACCGTGCATCCGCAGATCAATGCCAATATGACCATGGATAAAGCAGTAACCTGCGCTAATTATCATGCTATTCTGACTAATCAGTCAATTGGTGTAGACAGTTTCTTTCTCGATTTTGATGATGGAACTGATACCATTATGACCAATTTCTCTGTGTTGACCCATCATTATTTGAATACCGACACCTTTCCATATTTTGATACGATTTCTTTGATTGTTCGAAATTTTGAGGGCTGTTATGACACAGTTCTTCGTCCCCTGCAACTATATCCGGATGTTATTGCCGGGTTTATATATAATCCGCCGCTGGGCTGCGATTCAACTCTGGTTCAGTTTACTAACCAGTCTGTTGGCTATGAACTGACGCATTTCTGGAATTTCGGCGATAGTAGTACCTCTCAGTTCACCGATCCGTCGCACCTGTATCTGAACAAGGATACCGTAACACATAATTATGTCGCACAACTGATTATTGAGTCGAAATATCTTTGTAAGGATACCCATACCGTTGTTATTCCGGTTTATCCGTTTATTGATGCTTCGTTTTATGTTGATACGGTAACCGGTTGTTCGCCCTACACGGTGCATATAAATAATACTTCGCGCGGAGTGGATAATTACCAGTGGGATTATGGGGACGGACAGACAACAACAACTGACAGCGTGCAGATTGCACATACTTATCAGAATCCCGGATTTATCAATGATACGGTCTATTTGCTTTCGTTGCGTGTGAGCAATACCGATGGTTGCCGCGATAGTTTATTTTTGCCGGTTACGGTTTATCCAACCATCATATCATCGTTTACTGCCGATATCAGCGGTTCATGCGATCCGGCAGTGTTCAGGTTTATATCTGCTTCGAGCGGTGCAGCGTTGTATAAATGGGATTTTGGCGATAATAGTTTTTCAACGCAAACCGATTCAGCAACACATCAGTATGAGCGGAATAATAATTCTGCCCCAAAGATTTATTCGGTTTCTCTTCTGGTTACTTCAGCCAACAGCCGTTGTGTGGATATCAGCAACCGTAATGTTACTGTCAATCCATATACCTATGCCGAGTTTGCTGTTGATGATTATATTGATTGTTCGCCGTTCACAGCCCGCTTTATTAATTCATCGTTTGGAGCAACAAATACGTTTCGATGGTTTATTGATGGAGTGCAAGATTTTTCGGCTCCATCCGATTCATCGGACTATACCCATGTGTTCCGTAATTTGTACGATACAGTTCCATTAATCTACATTATCCGTCTTGATGCCGAAAACAGGGAAAGTTGCACCAGTTCATACACCGATACGATTGCCGTGTACCCCGAGGTAATTGCTCGTTTTGGCGTTAGCCCGGGATATGCCGGTTGCCATC
>CAZRNJ010000267.1:0-3567 GCA_964601385.1 uncultured Bacteroidales bacterium
TAAATCAGCCGGTCGGCCGGTGTGTACAATTCAGGCATGGTCAGAAAAATGATATCATGAATAGTCACTAATGCCGGAATTTTTGTTTTATGCAGGGTGAATGGTATCTCGTTGCTTAATCCATGGTATAAATCAATCCTGTCGTTTACAATTGTTTTAGTGATAAAATAACTCCGCCAGATACTGTTAAACCAGCGATTTCCCGGATAACAGATTTTTACCGATGGTTCAAAGGTATCGGTATAACTACTTTGTTTTAGTGGCGAATAGAGATAATAATTGTTGTCGGGATAATAGCGCGCCAGGGCATTCACTACATTGCGACTGTAGTTGCCAAGACCCGATTTATTGAAGAGCGCACGCTTACCGTCAAAACCGATATTCATAATACAACCGGCGGTTAAATTTTGGCTGCTGTGATGCGTTGCAGCGCTTCAGTGATTTGTGAGCGCTCGGCAAAGGACGAGAACCGGAAGTATCCTTCACCCGAAGGCCCGAAACCCGATCCGGGAGTTCCTATCACGTGCGCGGTATGCAGGAGCTTATCAAAGAAATCCCACGACTTCATATTGTTTTTGGTCTTGAGCCATACATACGGTGCATTTTCACCGCCAAAAACTGTGTATCCCGCTTTTGCAAGCCCTGCGCGTATCAGCGCAGCATTTTCCATGTAATGGGAAATAACGTCTTTTACTTCCTGGCGTCCCTGTTCGGAATAAACTGCTGCTGCTGCCTTTTGTACCGGATACGATACACCGTTGAACTTGGTCGTATGGCGTCTGAACCATAAAGTATGCGCAGGGTGCTTACCGCCCGACGAGTCGTACAGCATCAGATCTTTAGGTATCACTGTGAATGCGCAACGTGTACCGGTGAACCCGGCTGTTTTGGAAAAACTGCGAAACTCAATGGCCACTTTGCGTGCTCCCTCAATCTCAAAAATAGAGCGGGGCAGTGATGTGTCGCGGATATACGATTCATATGCAGCATCAAAAAAGATCACCGACTGGTTTTCCAATGCATAAGCGACCCATTCCTTCAGCATTTTGTGGGTGAGCACAGCGCCTGTGGGATTATTGGGTGAACAGAGGTAAATGATATCCACCTTCTGCTTCGTAAGGACAGGCAGAAAACCAGTTTCCTCGGTGCAGGGCAGATATACAATCCTCTCGTAATAACCATTTTCGTGACATTCACCGGTACGACCTGCCATTACCGATGTGTCAACATATACAGGATAAACCGGATCGCAGATGGCAATCGTATTGTTCAGCCCGAATATCTCGGGGATATTGCCGGTGTCGCATTTTGAACCATCAGAAATAAATATTTCATCCGGCTCAATATGCACATCTCTCAGTTTATAATCATATTTTACTATGGCATCGCGTAAAAAATCATATCCCTGTTCGGGTCCGTAACCTTTAAATGTTTTGGCATGACTGAGTTCATCTACTCCCTCGTGAAACGCACGGATAACAGAAGGCACAAGCGGAATAGTAACATCTCCGATACCCATTCGGATGATCTTTTTATCCGGATGACGCATCGCGTATTCCCGTGTTCGTTTGCCAATTTCCGGAAATAAATATCCGGCTTTCAGCTTCAGATAATTATCGTTGAGGAATGCCATAACTTTTTTTTGTAAATATAATGAAATGATACGCGATGTGCAAAACAGATAATTGCGAAGATAGAAACCCAGGTTTTCGCAGGAGCGGACTATGCTAGAGGCAGGCAGGATATTGTATTTTTGCAATCGTGGCTTCAGGATACTCAGACACTAATTCAACCGGGATTTTGCAGTTGAAAAACTGCAAACAGCTCAAACGGTATTTCCGGTTGAGCGTACCCGGTAACCCCGCCGTAGAAAATCTTCCTTTGGTTTGAACCCCTAAGGATTGATTTTCAAGAGCGTTTTTCAGTTGACATTAATCAACTGAAAAATCAGGGTTCAAGAATCTCCGCCACCGGGCATGAGGAGTTCAGTCATCAGATGACTATTTTTAGTAATTATTAATTACCTGATTAACAAATAATTATCTAATAAATTTTTATCACGGCTAATTTTTTCTTTCAGATTAAATTAATTTCTATATATTTGTACTGGATAAAAAAATGAAAACATTAGTTAACATAGTAGTAGTACTCGTAGTCGTCCTGCTCTGGCGCAGGTGAGAGTGGTACTATTCTGTTAGCGTTCATTGCAAAAAAATTGACAGACAATTTCTCGACAGACAAACTATTCTTAACCTTGACAACGACACAAACTAAAAACAAACAGACAATGAAAGCAAAAATAATAGTTATGATTGTGCTACTTACTGGTATTACTTCTGCAAAAGGGCAATATACTTTGGGAGCAGAACAGATTATTGCAAATCAATTGTACGTTGTTCATTCGTGGACTTATCTCAGCAGTACTACTACAGTCGCAAATACTTCCAATATCTATGTCATAAAAGGTTCAGTTGACACGGTATGGATATTTGGTTGTGGCTATGGCGACAATGGCAATGTTCTGGCGGGAGATACAAGCGACCATTATATATATACGGGAAACGTGAGCGAACCCGCACGAAATGCCATTGATGACGCAAGAGATGTGGACAGCATTATCACAAACTTTTTCGGACTAACTTCATCCACCGCACAGTTAATGTTTATTGTTCCGCATTACCATCTTGACCATATCAACAAAGAATTGATTGCTTCATTTGCTGATTCGTTGACATACTCACTTGCAAATACTAAAATCTTTGTTCATATAAATGATTATGCAGGTTCTATTTGCAATCTTCCGTGCTGTGACAGTCTTCCTTGTAGCGCAATGACTGACGTGAATTTTGGTGTTCCATTTCATCGGGCGTGGACACCATTTTATACAAACAAATTCGTCTCTTTAGGAAATCCTTCAGACCCGTGTAATCAAATCATCGGTTCATTTACAACTGCGCTTGGAAACTGGACTATAAACAAAAGTCAATCGGTCGCAAACGGTGGTCATACCGATGGATGTGTCAATCTTCACAATCAAACATTGCAGTATCGGATAAACGGAGGTGATGGAGGAACACAGTGCCCAGTTCCAAATGGATGGACTGTTTTCCCTATACACGGAAATTCACCTCTTACAGGCATAAATGATTTTTCAGGATTTAATAATGTATCCATACATATTTTCCCCAACCCCTTTTCCACACAGACAGTTTTGCAGACAGACAATCTATTTCAAAACGCAACTCTCATCGTTTACAACTTGTACGGGCAGACAGTAAAGCAACTGAAAAGTATTTATGGGCAGACAGTTGTTCTCTCGCGGGACAATCTCGCAAGCGGACTGTATTTCGTTCGGCTGACAGAAGAAAATAAAATCATCGTGGTAGACAAATTAGTAATCACCGACTGACACGGATGACAAAAAAGAAAGCAACGAAACGCTAACATTCGCTTGCCGTCATGCGGGTTTTCTTTTTAACAGATAGTTTTTATTTCCTATTTTTGTTCTGTGCAAGCGGACAGTTAAGCAATTCTTTCTCCCGCACGCACGGCAAGCGAAAGAACGTT
>CAZRNJ010000268.1:0-3548 GCA_964601385.1 uncultured Bacteroidales bacterium
GTGCTGAGTTCAATGGTTACCTCGCGGCCATGGAGAAAAAAAGTAACATAATCCTGTCTGCCGCCGGTAATCCTGTACCATTGATATCCATTGGTAATTCCATTATCGAGATTTGTCAGATACGAACCGCCGGCATAAAAATGTACTGTATCGGCATAACAACGCGAGATAAAATAGAACCAGTCATCATCGGGATGTAATCTGGGCCAGGTATCCCATGGATAATTGACAACCTCGGCGCCACCATGAAAATTTGCTGAAAGAAGAAAATTATTTTGTTGCAAAAAAGTCATCATAGCAATATTTTCGGGCTGCCAGTTGTTGCCATCGGGATGATCTCCATCGGCGGGATCGGGAAAATTACGGTTCAGATCAATATGATTATTGTTGCCACGAATGGCGCCGGCTACCGACAAATCGCTTACATAATAAGCGCCATCGGGGTTAGCCAGAGGATTAATAAATATAGCGGTGTTATTGATCAGGGCGGTAATCAATGGATTTTTACCATATCCGTTAAGCAAGGTATCAATCAGGTTGAGCATCATAACATAACCTGTGAGTTCATCCCCATGCATCGAGGAAGTCAGGAAGCATGTGGGCTCCGGCTCATCAGCGCCCACATGATCGGAAATTTTTACAGCCAGTATTTTTTTCCCGTTTATGGATAACCCTATTTCATACAACCGGCAAAGATCGGGGAAAGCCGATTGAAAGGCATTCATTATAGCAATATAATCATTATACGAAGGATAAAAATTCCACTGATCAATGGAGTCGAGAGACGTAAAACTTTTTGTTGTCCCATCATCCTTCTGAAAAGATTTTAAAGGTACAACCTGATATGGAATATTATACTCAAGAAACTGTGTAAACCCCTTCCGGTTTGCCCATCCGGTAACCCAGCCATTGCTGATGTTGTCAATAGAAACAGAGCCGGCCAGTTTTTCAAGAGTATTCCATGACGGTTGCCGAAAAACAAAATATAATTCCCCACGTGAATTCAACTGTTCCATGGCCGCCTGATACGAAGGTGGCTGCGCAACCACACCGCCATAGATAAGCACCGAAAGAGAAAAAACAAAAAATAGCCATTTCAATCTCATTCATCAAAAATACAAAGTATTCGTGAAACCACTTTGCAATCAACTTACAAACAATAAGAAGAAATGAAAAGTTGAACTTTTGTGGGATAATTATAAATTTGGCAAAAAATATAACAATGAAACTTCGAATAATACTTGGCTCACTGGTAATAGTATCTATGGTAACCGCCCAGAATTTCACGGTTAGCACGGCTACCTATCTTGGTGGTAGTTCATCGGGAGATGAGTTGAATGCCTGCGATGTAGCTCCCGATGGAACCATAGTGGTAGGGGGTAGAATGCCCGGCCATAATCCCGGCGGGGTTACACCCGTTAACCTGCTGGGCGGAGGCAATGGTGTAGTGATACGATTAAACAATACAGGGACAAGCGTATTATCCATTACCCGCTTTGGCGACACTATACAGGATCTTGAAGTAGGGCCGGATGGAAAAATCGCAGTTACCTGGAATGCAGGCCACGGTCTGCTGAAAGCCGATGCTTCGGCATTTATCTGGTATTCCGACACGGTAAAAATCGGACACCTTACCAGTCATACCGGCGCATTTTTTGCAGATTATTCAAGCAGCACCATTAACATGAAATACCGGCGCTCGCTTTCGCGTATATCCATTGGCACTGACGGCACTGTGGCCTCGTTGCAAATTCCGCTCAATTGCTGGAAAGTATCTCCCGGCAAACCCATCTGGTACTGTTATGTATATGATTCGGCCGGTACTCTCTTAAAACTGATTACCGGAGGCGGCTATTTTAACAAAGATACCTGCGGCGATACAAAATTTGTGTATAACGGATATCCCGAAGATGTATGTGTTGACGGCAATAACCACAGCGTGATCGTGGCCGGATGGAACCCAGATAAAACAAGTTATTCGCCGTACACCCCCATTCATATTCCCTTTATGTATGCATACGATTATAACGGCAACCTGAAATGGAAAGATTATCATTATACAGCCGATGGATGCTTTGCGGTGAGCAGCACGGCCGATAGCAGGATTAACGAAATAGTGATCGGCGCTGATGGCTATCTGTACCAGGCCGGCTATATTCATGGCGGGGATCACCTATTTGCCCGCGATCCGAAAAATGTTAATAACCCGGCATTGGTGCATACCGGTTATGATTCCTATTCAAATGCCTACAGCATGGGCGCAGGTATTGATCAGGCCTATTTCTGCAAATACGATCCGCTCACCGGTAATATTTTAAAAGGCCAGGCCCTGCTGGTGCGCAAAAACACCGATGGCAGCAGTACGCCTAATCAGAGTTTAATCAAAGCCATTGAAGTGGATGCCGATGGCCGTCTCTATCTTACCGGCTATTGCCAGCTTTATATGAAATCGAGGTCAACCCTGCAAGTTAATGGAACGACCGTGGGCACAGTGGCTACAACCTTTCCCTCTCCGGCCAATGGGTCAGAAATTTTTCTGGCTATTATCGCGCCCGATTGGAATTCACGCGAAGTATGGACCAGTTTCTCACTCAATAATGCCGAAGGATCGGGCTGGGGCATTGGAGTGAATAACCTTACTGCAGCCCTGGCAGGCGAAGTGTTTACAGGAACGATGATCACCAGTTCAAACGCTATTCAATCTACGCCGGGTAGCTTAAAAGACGGCTATTTGGTGGCATGGACACCCACGCTTACCAATATTACTGAACCGGCAATACCGGAAATCAAAAACACATCGGCCATTACCTGCAAAATCACCGGCCGCGAAATCAATTTGTTTTTCCCCGATTTATTTGAATATGATGTTTCACTCTATTCAACGGATGGCCGTTTGATTTATCATGCAACCGGAAAAAACAGTTTTCATAAAATCCATAGTTCGATGCTGCAATCAGGGGTTTATCTGCTATATGCCCGGCAGCAGGATGCCCTGCTGAATATAAAAATTGTGTTGCAGTAAACATGAATTTTGATAGAGTTATATACGTTGTAAAAACTAAAAGTTACCCCTAAACCATCATTAACAATTAAACCGATAGAAATACAACAATTATTCTGCCCCAACACATTATATTCAACAAACACAGCGTGAATTAAATATAAAATTGATAGCAAAACAATACCGACATTTAAAATCAATTCCTGCCGGTTAGTTCATTTTTTAATCGCAATTTAAACGCTTATAATTTGCTTGGTTCTGCATAAAAAATATTTTCGCAGAATGAAGCGCCCCCTCTCATCTACCCAACTGAAAACGCCTACCTTTCACTCCTTATCCCTGTATGCCGGATGCATATCCTTTCATTCAGGCATGCTCATTATCCTGCCCGCGATCTTCTGCTCCCTTTCTTCTCTCTGCTGCTATGCACAGGACTATGAAGAGAAACGCTCCGCTGCCCAAACCTTCTTCTCCGAATTTTTCGATCTGGCATTTGCCGGCGATATGCTTACCGTAAACCGCCTGTCGGATGTAATTAACCAAACGG
>CAZRNJ010000269.1:0-3533 GCA_964601385.1 uncultured Bacteroidales bacterium
CACTGTGGCTTTATTTCCATCTTCATCAAACAGTATAATATCATCAAACAGCAGATGATTATCTTTTATTTCTATCGAGTTGGTGAAGCTATATCTCGTTTTCAGATAGTCAATGCTGAAGGCACCTTTCTGAATCACCAGATTTCCATTTAGCACCGGATCCCTGCCCGTCCCTTTTAATGTGGCAAAACCACTGGCCATGCCGCGAATATCTTTCATGAATTTGAGATACGGATTCAGAATATTCAGCCGGAGTTTATCAAGATGTATTTCGGCGTCGAGCATTTTATTTTCAGGATAATATTTTCCGCCGACATCCAACGTTACAATGTTTCCACGTTTCGACCGGCAGTTAAGGTTGATGCATTTGTCGTTACTCTGCCATTGTGTTGAGAGGTACGTGTTTCCCAGCGTCTCATCGTTGAACCGGAGCGTGTCAATAACAAAATCAGAAACAAACTGGGGTTCATGATAATAATCGGTGAGTTCAACCCGTCCCTGTGTTTTGCCGGAGATCATCATCCCTTTGTCTTTCAGCAGCAGGTTGAATTTTTCCAGTGTGATGTCTTTCAGGTTGATCACCAGTTTGTCTGATTTGTTTTCCGATATTTTTCCGGTCACTACCACCCGCTCATTCCCTTTCTCCAGTATTACATGATTAAATGTTATGGCTGTTGTATCAATAGAGATGCTGTTGCGGTGTAAAATCCATAAACTGTCCTGATAAAATATGGCCGAAGGCATACAGTTGATAAAAATGAAGGGTTGTTTTTTCGGATAGTTGTGTCGCACGAATGCAGTGGCATTGATGCTTCCAAGTGTATTTGAGTAGGGGTTCCGGTTGTTCCAAAGCAGTGCAAAACGGATACTGTCGGCCTGGACGGTTCCGGTTGTGCTGAACGATTCGAGCAAAATCTGTCGCGAAACGTATACACTGTCGGCGCTGAGTGAATAGTCCAGTTCAGAGGTATCGGCCTGAAGATCTAGATTCATATTGATAAACTTGTTCGAACCCCATGATGCATTTGAGATTGAAACATGAAAATCCATGATTTGAGACTTCGGCTGATAATGAGCCCGGATGATACTGTTTTTAGAAATATCTACATTTGGCGCAAAAAACTGCTTCACGGGTTTCATATTCCGGGTGCGAATAATGCAATCGAAGGCATTCATTGTGTCAAGGGCAGGCACAGAATCGAACCACGAGGGGATGTATTTTGCCATCATGTGCCGCAAACCGGAGACCAGGGATGGATAATGTGTATGCCCGGTTATTGTGCCATCGGCATAGTCGCTGCGAAGCATAATTTGGTCAATATCGTCGCGCGTATTCATTAGTAGTTTAAGGTTATTTATTTCAAGACGGCGATCTTTTTTTGTGAAGCAGGCATCGGTAATTTTAACCGATCCATTCATATTTACAGTATCTATGCTGAAGACATTGCATTCGGCCAGGCATCGGAACGAAGCCATAGTATCGCGCTTGCTGAAATGCAGGGGGAATAGGTTTGCTTTTTCAACGACGGCCGTAAAGTCAAATTCAGGGATGCGGCTTGAAAAGTCGAAACGTCCTTTAAAATTCATCGTAAGATTTGAATCACGGATAGCAAATTCGCCATTGTATTTACGCCGGCCAATTGTACCGTTCAGCCATATTCCCGAATAGTCGTATGTATTGAAATGGATTTTATTTACCATACCGTTTAATGCCACTGTCCAGTCATTTTTACTCCATTGTCCTTTTACATCAATGTCGGCGTTAAGATGATTGAAGTTTTCTTTAGCATTGATAATAGTTCCTGTCTGCAGGTTGCGTGTGATGATACGACCATTGATTGTAACCGCTCCACTGGTGTCGGGTTTAAGGGAGATGTCCGAAAGTACTTCGCCCTGGTCGCAGGATAACTTGCCGAAAGCAACAAAGTCGTTAATGAAACCGGTAAAATTGCCGGTAAAACGGATCACGCCCATACGGTCAATCTGCGCAGGAATGTCAATCGGTTTTGAAGAAAAGAAAGACGGGTTGAATTGCCGGATATCATCTGCCGTTGTGATAAATTCATGAATATTGTGAAAGATAAAGGTGCGCTTAAGGTTCGGCAGTCCGGTGAGCCGGAGGTCAGAGAGCAGTTCGGTGTTTTCTGCCGCGCGGATATTCAGTTTGCTTATTTTAAGGTCGGCGATGGTTCCGGAGACCAGTCCTGAACATTTGATTTGTTGTGTGTAACCGTGGAAGCGGGGTGCAAAAAAAGCCAGATCGCCGGTGTGAAGGAGTGATTTATCGAGTACAAGCATCAGTTTTACGCGATGGATGAATCGGCCTTGCGACCAATCCTGGTAGTTTTTATGCGAAAAGCGCAACACCGATATATTCATTTTCGACAGCGGTGTGCCGGCATACAGGTCGTTAAATTTCATCTCTTTGCGGTCAATGGTAACATGCGAAGCAAAATCGCTGAGCGTAAAGCCGGAGCGTTCAACAGCCGAGAGGTAGCGGATATCGAAGGTTAATTTACCTTTTCGGTTTTTCACTAATTTGTTTAGTACAGTATTGATCTTTTGAACGCTCATCCGTTCGAAATTCATGCCGTGTTTAACGCTGTGTGGTTTTGCCAGAGAATAGGAGAAACGTCCATCGTTGAGTGTGATGCGGCGGATACGAAACATCCACGATGGCTTGGTTGATGTTGAGTCTCCTTCTAATAAATCCACGATAAACTGGATGTTGATGACATTAGTGGTATCGAGCCACAGACGAAAATCGAGCCGGTCGAGATTTATGCTGCTGATACGGATAGCCCGGTTTTTTACTGAAATGTTATGGATCACGGCATCGAGCCGTCCGATATAAATCATGGTGTCGCCATTCTGCGCGCCGATAAACACATCGTTGAGCACAAGATGATTGAAGAAGTTATATTCAACGGATCGTATGGTAACAGGCGCATTCAGCGACTTTTGGAGATTTTGGATGAGCATGGAAACCAGGCGGGACTGAACCGAATAATTGTGCAGGAGCGAATAACCGGCAACCGGAATCAGGATGATGATTGCCGCCGCGATGAGTCCACCGGTTTTTAGTAATTTTTTAATAGTTTTACGGTTTATGGTGAAACATCCATATTTTAAAATATTGCAAAAGTAGCAATTATTTCAATGAGTATTACGCTTTTAGGCATTGAATCGTCTTGTGATGATACCTCGGCAGCAATTATTCGCGATGGTGTTTTGCACTCTACAGTAACTGCAGGGCAGGATGTTCACAGGCAATACGGGGGCGTGGTTCCGGAACTGGCATCACGCGCTCACCAGCAAAATATTGTTCCGGTGGTGAAGGTTGCCATGGATCAGGCAGGCGTGAAAAGCGCGGATATTAGCGCGGTGGCTTTTACACGTGGACCGGGACTACTTGGATCATTGCTCGTGGGTACATCATTTGCCAAAGGATTTGCTTTAGCAACAAACATTCCGCTGGTTGAAGTGCATCATCTCAAAGCGCATATTCTTGCCCATTTCATTCGTCAGAAGGG
>CAZRNJ010000270.1:0-3510 GCA_964601385.1 uncultured Bacteroidales bacterium
ATCATCTAAACCATTAAATTTTTCCGTTATTTTGAGTTATTAAGGATTGACTAATCAATAACGGCCACCAAACGCTAACAAAAATGCAGGACTGAAGAGTAAAAATTAGCGCGGCAAACCAAACAAACCTCGCAAAAAGCCAACAGTTTGACGGTTTTAAACCCCTGCCTTTTTTGCGCAATCCGTTAACTCAATCAATAAATACAGTCGGTTTCCCTTTTTTTGCTTAAAAAATGCAATAGAAAATTTTCCATTGAATAAATTGGGATATTTTTTACCTGTTTCGTCATTTCCGGCAGCAGGAAAGAGTTTTTTTCTCGTTAATGGTGATATTTTAACCCAATTTGTATTGTCTTGTCATTTGGGTTTATACACTTTAGTGCTTTTCTGTTGGTATTACAGTTAATCAAATTGAAAAAAACTTGCGCAGATAGCCAAAAATCACTTTTTTCTTTTATTTTTGGCACGCTAATTTCATTTAGTGTATTCACAATTAATTAAACAAAACAAACCTTTATGAGAAAGAACAAGAAACTATGGCTCATGGCTTTGGGTTTTATCCTTACTGCATTTTCTGCGGTTGCCAGTGAAGCCGATCTGGCAATCCCTGATTTATCATCCGGTAATTTCACACTATTCTTTAACCTTGACGGATGGCATCTTTTGTTTTATGGTTCCTTTATTATATTAGGAACATTGAGTATCAGTTTGTTCCTTCGCGAACAGATTAGAAGATTACCTGCTCACAAATCAATGCTTGGTGTGGCTGATACGATTTATCAAACCTGCCGGACATATCTTATCCAGCAGGGTAAGTTTCTGGCTATTTTATTTGCCATTATAGCAGTTTGCATGACATACTATTTTATGTTTCTGAAGGGTGAAGGAGTTTCGGTCGCCGGCCTTGTGTTATTGTTTTCTGTTATCGGTATGGCCGGTTCCTATGCTGTGGCTTGGTATGGAATCCGTATCAATACTTATGCGAATGCCCGCACGGCTTTTGCTTCATTAAAAGGCCGCCCATGGGATGTGGTTAATATACCGCTCCGCTCTGGTATATCGGTTGGATTATACCTCATTTCCCTCGAATTAATTATGATGGTTATTATACTCCTTTTTGTTGACCGTTCGATTGTTGGTTACTGTTTTCTTGGTTTTGCCATTGGCGAATCACTGGGAGCTTCGGTGTTGCGTATTGCGGGTGGTATATTTACAAAAATAGCCGATATCGGTTCTGACCTGATGAAGATTGTTTTTAAGGTTAAAGAGGACGATCCGCGCAACCCCGGTGTTATTGCCGATTGCACAGGCGACAATGCCGGTGACAGTGTTGGCCCTACTGCCGATGGATTTGAAACATATGGCGTAACCGGTGTTGCACTTATTTCGTTTATCACCCTTGCCGTTGCTGATGTTCATCTTCAGGCAAAACTGATTGTCTGGATTTTTGGTATGCGTTTTCTGATGGATATTTTTTCCGGTATTTCTTATTTTGTTAATCAGATTATATCTGAACGTAAATACGGTAAACTTAAACATTTTGATTTCGAAGAACCTTTAACACGTCTTATTTGGATTGCCGCTATTCTTTGTATCAGTATCAGTTTTGTGATGAGCTATTTTCTTGTTGGTGACCTTGCTGATCCTACATTGTGGTGGAAGCTGGCTTCTATTATCAGTTGCGGAACACTCGCTGCTGTGCTGATCCCCGAATTCACCAAGATTTTTACCAGTGCTCATTCTAAACATGTTAATGAAATTGTTACGGCATCACGCGAAGGCGGTGCTTCGCTTACTATCCTTTCGGGTATTGTAGCCGGCTATTTCTCGGCTTACTGGAAGGGATTGCTGATGGTCGCGCTAATGGCTGTTGCCTTTTTCATCAGTCAAACAGGCCTGGAGCAATTTATTTCCTATTCAAGCATTTTTGCGTTCGGACTGGTGGCCTTTGGATTCCTGTGTATGGGTCCTGTGAATATCGCTGTTGATAGCTATGGCCCGGTGACCGATAATGCCCAGTCGGTTTTTGAACTGGCGCAGACCGAAAGTATTCCGGGTATTAAAGAAGAAATAAAAAGAGATTTTGGTTTTGAGCCCGATTTTGAGCAGGGTAAACTGTATCTCGAAGAGAACGATTCGGCAGGTAATACTTTTAAAGCCACTGCTAAGCCTGTACTGATTGGTACAGCAGTTGTAGGTGCTACAACAATGATCTTTGCTATTATCCTGCTACTTAAGAAAGTTGGTTTTCTTTCGCTTGAACTGACAGAAGCGCCTGTGCTTCTTGGCTTTATTTGCGGCGGCGCAATGATCTTCTGGTTCAGCGGCGCATCTATACAAGCCGTTACCACCGGCGCTTATAGAGCTGTTGCGTTTATTAAAAAGAATATGAATCTAGATAAGACAAAAGCCGATATCGAAGATTCAAAAGAAGTAGTGAAAATTTGTACGCAGTATGCGCAAACAGGTATGTGGAATATTTTTATTGCACTTATGACAGCTACACTGGCCTTTGCCTTTTTTGACCCTAATTTCTTCGTTTCTTATCTTGTCTCTATTGCTATATTTGGTTTATTCCAGGCCATCTATATGGCTAATGCCGGTGGCGCTTGGGATAATGCCAAGAAACTGG
Source organism: uncultured Bacteroidales bacterium (assembly GCA_964601385.1). Taxonomy (GTDB): domain Bacteria; phylum Bacteroidota; class Bacteroidia; order Bacteroidales; family JBBRXJ01; genus CAZRNJ01. Next base: position 2,633 of record CAZRNJ010000270.1, read on the forward strand.
TTGAAGTTGACCTGCGGGAAAAAGGTACTCCGCTTCACGCTGCTACTGTGATTGGTGATACTGTTGGAGATCCTTTCAAAGATACGACTTCGGTTGCATTGAATCCGATTATTAAGTTTTCTACCCTGTTCGGATTGCTCGCCGTGGAGATTGCTGTGGAAATGAAACTGGCATCACACGAAGGCGGAGCGGCCGACATTACTGGCATTATCGGCGCTGTTTTATTAATCGTTTCAATGATTTTTGTATGGCGGTCGTTTTATGCTATGCGCATTAAAGTTGATGAATAATCATTTGATGGATAGAAGCCGTCTGGTATATTTTCCGGACGGCTTTTTTATCTTTATGCTTTAAAGCGAAATTCCTGATATAATATAATAGATATTTCTATAGCAGTAATTCTGTCAGTTCATTAGACAAGCCAGATCAGGAGTAATTTTTTTGTTCATTGTTGTTTTTATGCTAACTTTTCGCCATATTCTGCTTTGCCCTTTCGCTGCTCTTTACCGCATGGCTGTTGGTATCCGGAATTTTTTATATGATTATTCGTTCTGTTCTTCATTTACAGCGCCGGTGCCGGTGATTGCTGTAGGCAATATTACTGTAGGGGGTACCGGCAAAACACCACATATTGAGTATCTGATTTCTTGTTTTGCCCGCACACATACAATTGCTGTATTAAGTCGGGGATATAAACGTAAAACCAAAGGTTTCGTTTTAGCACAGACCCAGTCAACGGCTACCGAAATCGGTGATGAGCCACGGCAGATAAAAACACTATATCCGGATATAGTTCTTGCTGTTGATGAGAACAGGAAACGGGGTATCCTGCAATTGCTGGCTATCAACAGGTCTGTTAATCTTATTCTTCTTGATGA
>CAZRNJ010000271.1:0-3503 GCA_964601385.1 uncultured Bacteroidales bacterium
GAGCACGGGTTCCAGAGAGTGTTCATGTGCTTGAAAATATTTACTGGGGTGGCGATTTTAGTATGCTTAAAAAGATCATCAGCCAGGAAGGATACGATCAGGCCAAAGTGCGTTTTTTCCTCGGCTATTCAGGATGGAGTCCCGGACAGCTTGATGATGAACTTGCGGCTAATTCATGGCTTGTCGCAAGCATTGACCCTGCTGCTATTATGACACCCGATACTCAAATCTGGAAACATTCGCTTACACGTATGGGTAAGAAATTTACGGTATGGGCTAACTCTCCGTCAAATCCGAGTTTGAATTAATATCGTTCTCTGCCCATTCTTTTATTGTGGCATGGATTTTTTTGATTAGTCGGCAAAAATAACGGCTGTCGTTGTAACTGACAATCCAGCGCAGTCCATCAATTGTATCGGCGATAAATAATTCGTCTGCTTCGTTAAGATGCTCCGGGTGGAGCATCTGGTCGGTAATTATTTTTTTACAGTGTCGTTTTGCCGAATGTAATAAAAGATCACGGTAAGTGTGCGGTGGCACTCCGGTTGAAACAGGCGGAGTATAAAGCAATTGATCTTTAATGAGAAATACGGGAGTTGTATCGGTACCAATAAGTTTTGCGTTTTGGTTGACCAGAAATACAACATCGCAGCTTTGACTTAAACGTCCGGAGTGCGCCTGCTGGCGAATGGTTGCGTGGGTCTGACTAAAATTGGCGGTAGGGAATGGCTGCACGGAATGTTTATTGAAAAGACAGGCCGTTAATCCTTTTTCATTGAGCGTCGGTTGTTTATTTTCCACAGGGGATACCGAGGCAAGCATTGAAAGATGATTTAAACCATCGGTTGTGATAAAAAGTTGTATACTAAGCAGTGCTCCGCCGAAAATTCTGTTCCGGGTCAGCAAACGGGTTAAATTGTTCTTTAATCCTGTTTCGCTCATCCATTCCGGAAGCACAACGGAATATTGATTCAGGTGATTAAGGATGGAGCGGTAATGGTATTTGAAAAAAAGCAGATTTGAGGCAATACAGCGGATTGGTTCACGAATGATTACAGGGTCATTTAAAATAAAGGATAACTGCTCAAACAAGGGTTCGTCCTTTCGCACGAATGTATCGTTAACTAATATTTGTTCATGCAAGGTCATTATCCGTTTTAACTGATGATGTTAATATATTTTGATATATCCTCGTTGGCTATGATATGTATGGGTTTCAGTCCCGATCGCCGGGCAGCTTCCATATCTCTGTCATGATCACCTATAAAATATGATTGGGATATATTAATGTTAAACCGGGCTGCCGCTTTTTCAATCAGAATTGTTTCGGGTTTACGGCATAAACAGCGGCTGGTGGATGGATGATGAGGACAATAATAAATTTCGGCAAAGTAAATTCCGTGTCGTTCAAATTCCTCTTTCATGATCTGATGCATCTTTTCTGCATCTTCGCGCATATACAATCCTTTGCCGATACCTCCTTGATTTGAAATAACAATTAACAGGTATCCTTGTTTTATTGCATGCTGCAAAAAGGGAATTGAGGTTGTGTTGATGATAAAATTATCTTTGGTAAAGGCATAATCACCAATCTCTTTATTGAGTACACCATCACGGTCAAGGAACAGGGCTCTGTTCATAATTGTTATTTTAATGCATTAGCAGTTTTTGAATAAATTCCTGTATAAGTCGCGGGTTGATAGTAACAGGATATAAAAATCCGAATATTGCACCGGCAAAGTGTGCATCATGATTGATGTTGTCGGCATCACGCCGGCTCATAAAATGCGAATATCCAAGATATAGAATACCGAACAGGATACCCGGAACCGGAATGATGGCAAAAAGATATATTTTTTCCCATGGTTCAAAAAAGAAAGTGATGAAGACAATAGCCGATACTGCTCCCGAGGCGCCTACAGCGTTGTATACCGGATTATTCCGGTGACGGATGAGAGTGGTCAGTACCGAAAAAATAATCCCTCCAATATAAAGAATCAGATAATGTATTACAGGATGTTCAAGATACCTGTAATAGCGCAGGGAATTCAGATACTGCTCTGCTGCAAGACCGAATGAATAGAGTACAAAGAGGTTTATGAGCAGATGGGTATAGTTGGCATGTACAAAAGCATGACTCATGACACGGTACCACTGGCCGCGATGAATAATCATGTAAGGATTGAGTTGTGTTTGTGCCATAAACACAGGCGACTGAAAGGCCAGATATGAAATGGCTGATGTAATCAATATCAGGATAATGGTAATGCTCATGGTTAGTGTAATATTTTAAATACCAGTTCACGCAACAGATCGCCATTCTCGGCAGATAAACTTCCCATCCCTTTTGCTTTGAGGTCATATTCGCGAAGCATTGGTATAATCTGCTTAATACGGTTGATCGGGTAATGTCTGGCTGCTTTTTCATAATCTTTGAGATAAAAGGGATGTACACCGATTTCGGCTGCCAGTTTGTTACGGTCTTTGATGTGTGTTGTTTGAATAACCAGCAATTTACAGAAATAGGAATATAAATTGGTGATCGTAACAATTATAGGGGTTGTGCGCTGGTTTTTGGCTAAATAATTTGCAATACGGTTTGCTTTATAAATATTCCGTTCGCCTAACGCGTTGTTCAGTTCAAATGTATTAAACTCTTTGCTGATTCCAATGTTTTTCTCAATGGCATCCGGTGTTATGGCTTCTTTGTCGCCTAATACAATAATCAGCTTATTTAATTCATTTGCCAGTTTGCCCAGATCGTTGCCTGCATGGTCTATCAGCATGGCCGATGCCTGTGGCGTGATAGTATAACGCTTTTGCTTGAGATATTCATTGATCCAAATCAATAGTTTGTCTTCTTTGATTTTATCCGACTCAAATACTACGGCATTCTTCATCAGCAGTGCGGTGATTTTTTTTCGCTTATCAAGTTTTTTGTATTTGTAGCAGATTACCAGAATGGTAGATTTTAATGGCTTTTCAATATAGTAGATTAGTTGGTCAAAGTCCTTCAAATCTTGTGCTTCCTTAATAATTACTACCTGGTGGTTAGCCATCATCGGAAAACGGTTGCACGTATGAATGATATTTAGCGCTGTTGAGTCCTTTCCATAAAAGATCATAAGATTAAAGGCCTTTTCCGGCTCTGTTAAAACCGTTTGTTCTATGTAATCTGATATCTTATCAATAAAATAGGGCTCTTCTCCCATCAGTAGATAGATGGGTTTATAAATCTTATTGCGAATATCTGTCAGTATACTTTTATATTCGTTCATGGCGATATATCTAAATTTAGTGTGAAATTAATAAAACCTGCCCAAATAAAAATTCTGTCCGTGTCATTTTTATTTGTGATCTCAATTTTCAGAAACGTAGCAAACTGATCCCGATACGCTGCGCTGTCGGGACAAAGGAGTTTAATTATTCGATGTTTTCATTAATTAAAAAATCACTGTTGTCCGGTAAAAGTTTAAAAGGGATATTTTTCCTTTTTAAATATC
>CAZRNJ010000272.1:0-3501 GCA_964601385.1 uncultured Bacteroidales bacterium
CACCACACCTGGTACGTAACCAATCGTTCATCATTCCCAATTATGAGTGGTGGGAAGGACCATTCTATACTGTTGGCATGAAAGTATATGATATGATGGCCGGAAACCTTGGACTGGGGCCTTCGCAGCATTTATCAAAACAACAGGTACTTCACGAAATACCAAATCTCCGCACACGAGGGTTGCTGGGTGGAGTAATCTATCACGACGGGCAGTTCGACGATGCCCGGCTGGCTGTTAATCTTGCTCAAACCTGCGTGGAATATGGCGGTACAGTAATCAATTACTTCAAATGCACCGGACTCATCAAATCGCCCGGACAAACAGTGAATGGAGTTATTGCATGCGATATGGAAACCGGTACACAGTACCGCATTCCGGCCAGGGTGGTCATCAATGCCACCGGTGTATGGGCCGATGATATACTGCGCATGGATGTGCTGGATGCGCCTCGCGCCATTGTGCCCAGTCAGGGCGTACACCTGGTACTCGACAAAGAATTTCTGCAGGGAACAGATGCCATCATGATCCCGCACACCGACGACGGCCGCGTATTGTTTGCCGTTCCCTGGTACAACAAGGTGATTGTAGGCACAACAGACACCAAAGTAAAAAAAGCCGACCTTGAGCCGAAACCCCTGAAAGAAGAAATTTCATTTCTGCTGAATACCGCAAAAAAATATCTGACCAGACCACCGGCGCCTGCCGATGTACGCAGTATGTTTGCAGGACTACGTCCGCTGGCCGCACCCGATCATAAATCAAAAAATACCAAGGAGATCTCCCGTAGTCACAAAATCATTGTCTCTGTAACCGGACTAATAACGATTACCGGCGGAAAATGGACAACATACCGGAAAATGGCTGAAGATGCAATAGATAAGGCAATAATGATTGGCGGCCTAACGCCATCGGCCTGCATAACCAAACAGTTAAAAATTCACGGAGCCATGCTGCCACCTGCAGCTAACCATCCATTGAATGTTTACGGCACCGATAAGCCGGCTATCGAAGAGATGATTTTTAAGGACAGTTCACTTCAAAAACAGTTGCACCATGCATTACCATATACAGGAGCCGAAGTTGCATGGGCAGTAAAGCATGAGATGGCACGTACCGTTGAAGATGTTCTGGCCCGCCGTACCCGCGCGCTATTCCTTGATGCAAAAGCAGCAGCAGATATGGCTCATGCTGTTGCAGCAATTATGGCGCCCATGCTGAATAAAAATAACGACTGGCAAAAAAATCAGATTAAATTTTTTCTGGCGCTGAGCCAAAGGTACTTATTGGTTTAAATAGTAATTGTTTTCCCATCCAAACCAATACAACAATCCCTTATAACTTTTTAATCAGTTGCAACAGTCCGGGTGTTATATAAGCATCAATACTACTGTCGCCGGATGAATAGATAAGAATAGCATCGGTATTGATTTCGTCCAATTTCTGCCGGCTCTTTTCCAGTCCCATCAGCATACAGCAAGTAGCAAGAGCATCTGCTGTGGCGCAATCATCGCTAACTACAGTAGCACTTAACAAGTGATGAATTTCCGGTTTGCCGGTAACCGGATTAATAGTATGCGAATACTTCATGCCATTTTGAAAATAAAATTTGCGGTAATTACCAGATGTAGCCAGCGCTTTGTTATTCAGATGAACGATGTATTGCAGTTGGGTTCCGGGCGAGTTGTTTCCTTCATCCGGGCGGTCAATCCCGATACGCCAGGGTTCATGTTTTGGATTAACCCCTTTCACGCGAACTTCGCCGCCAATTTCAACCAGATAATTTCGTACATTATGCGAATCGAGAAAACCTGCAATCAGGTCAACCGTGTAACCCTGGGCAATGGCGTTCAGGTCAATGGTTATACGCGGGTCACTCTTGATCAGCCGGTCTCCGGCAATCCTGATCTTCTCCGATCCGATAAACTGCAGTATACTGTCAATATCTTCCTGTTTTATTTCTGTTTTCGGCGCATTCCCGAATCCATAATAACGGACAAGAGGGCCAACAGTAATATCAAATAAACTACCAGAAAATACAGTCATCTCCATCGAACGATTGATGAGCGTTTTCAGATGACGGTTCAAACGAGCCGATGAGTCGTTATTATTAATCCGTGACACCAAAGAGGATGGATTATACAAAGAGAAAGAAGAATCAATATCCAGGAATATTGCATTTATTTCACCTGAAAAATTTTTCATCTGCAACGACTGATAAACAATATGATAAGTTGTACCCTGCACTGTGCCGTCAATACTCGTGTATGGTACGTCGGAATTGCAGGAACAAAAAAACAGAACACCGCACCAGAGGAGAAAACTGCGGAATGAATTCTTTATAAGATTAGCCAAAATCATCGAATGCGATCATATCGTCGGGGATACCGAGTGAATAGAACAATTTCTGCAATGCATCATTCATCTGTGGAGGTCCACAATAGTAATATTCTATCTCTTCCGGCTCATCGAGATTTTTAAGGTAATTATCATAGAGCACCTGATGAATAAATCCTGTAAGCCCGTTCCAATTATCATCAGGTTTTGGCTCGGACAGAGCAAGATGAAAGGTGAACTTCGGATTTTGTTTTTCGAGCATCCGGAACTCATCCTCATAAAACACTTCGCGTTTTGACCGGGCGCCATACCAGAACGATATTTTCCTCTCCGATTTAAGTGTTTTCAGTAAATGAAAGATATGAGAGCGTAATGGAGCCATTCCCGCGCCGCCGCCAACATAGATCATTTCCCTTTGTGTGTCTTTAATAAAAAATTCGCCATAGGGACCGGAAAACGATACAGGATCACCCGGTTTAAGTGAAAAAATATACGATGAACAAATTCCCGGATTAACATTCATGAACGATTTCTTTGCTGCATCCCAGGGAGGAGTAGCGATACGGATATTCAGTTTTACCAGGTTTTTTTCAGCCGGATAATTAGCCATTGAATAAGCGCGGTATGTTGGTTCAGGATTCACCATTTTCAGTGACCACATCTGATATTTATCCCACTCATCTTTAAATGCATTTTCAACCCAGATATCTTTAAAATCAACAGTACACACCGGTACATCAATCTGAATATATTCACCGGGTTTAAAATCAATAGAAGCATCAGGGGGCATCTGGATTACCAGTTCTTTAATAAACGAGGCAACATTTTTATTGGAAAGCACCCTGCCTTCAACTTTCCTGATACTCAATACCGATTCCGGAACCCTGATAGTCATATTTTGCCTGACCTTCACCTGGCATCCAAGCCGCCAGTTATTTTTTTGCTGGCTCCGGTTAAAGAAACCTGTTTCGGTAGGTAAGATACTTCCGCCACCTTCGATTACCTGACATTTGCATAAACCGCATGTTCCGCCTCCACCGCAAGCCGATGGGAGAAACAGGCCGGCATTGCTCAATGTTGTGAGTAAACTGGAACCGGTAGGTACCACTATTTCTTTATCATTCACTTTAAGCGTCACATCTCCGTTAGATGTAAGTTTATGTT
>CAZRNJ010000273.1:0-3479 GCA_964601385.1 uncultured Bacteroidales bacterium
ATACTATAAAACCAACATTTCTATTACATTAACGCGGTAACCCTTTGCTCTGCTGAAGCTACGCGAAAGCGATGCCGCCTTAGAAAATCTTATTGTTAGCAATTAGCTAACGATTAGATTTTCAAGAGCGTTTTTCAGTTGAGTTTTTTCAACTGAAAAATTCGGGTTTATTATGAGTTACTGGGCTTATAATTTCTTGTCCTTAGATTCAGTATTCTGTTTTTCAAGTAGTTACAAAATTAAATTGTAATTTTGTCAGATTGATTATCTTTGTAAGTCAAAGAGTCAGTAATAAATGAGTATACATCAGGTAAAACAGCGGTTTGGTATTATCGGCGATTATCCGGGACTGATACGTACAATGGATATAGCAATACAGGTTGCACCTACCGATTTGTCGGTATTGGTTACCGGCGAGAGTGGAACAGGCAAGGAGGTTTATCCGCAAATCATACACCAGCACAGTGCCCGTAAACATGGCAATTATATTGCCGTCAACTGTGGTGCTATCCCCGAGGGCACGATTGATTCGGAACTATTTGGTCATGAGAAGGGCTCATTCACCGGGGCACACGAGGGCCGTAAGGGTTATTTTGAAGTGGCTGATAAAGGCACCATCTTTCTTGATGAAGTATCGGAATTGCCTCTTTCAACCCAGGTGCGGTTATTACGAGTGCTTGAGACGGGTGAATTTATGCGTGTGGGTTCATCCAGGATGCAGAAAACAGACGTGCGGGTGATTGCTGCAACGAATGTTGATGTATCGCTTCAGATACAGAAAGGTAAATTCCGTGAAGATTTATATTACCGGCTGAATACGATACCCATTGTGATTCCTCCCTTGCGTGAACGAGGCGATGATATCACGTTATTATTCCGTAAGTTTGCTGCCGATGTGGCTGAACGCTACAGAATGCCGGCATTGCAGCTTAACGATGATGCAAAAAACATCTTGTTAACCTATGCATGGCCGGGAAACATCCGGCAATTAAAAAATATTACCGAGCAAATCTCAATTCTTGAAGAGACCAGAAATATCACTGGCGAAATTTTGAAAAAATATTTGCCCGATTACCGCGAAAGCCGTCTGCCTGTTCGTGTTGAGAAGGATGATGATAAATCGTTTGCATCCGAGCGGGAGATCTTGTATAAGATTCTTTTCGACATGAAGAGTGATATGAATGATTTGAAGAAACTTGTTTTTGCTTTACTCGAGAAAGAGCCGGCAGGTGCAGATATCCTTGAGGATCATGCCCACATCATCAGTTCCCTGGGAAAACAAAGCCGGGCTAAAGCCGAGCCACAGACCGGTGAGCCGGTAACCATCAACGATAAACCGTTTGAACCCATTAAAGATACAGAAGAAATTCTGGATGAGAATCTATCCCTTGAAACCAAAGAAATGGAAATGATCCGTAAAGCGTTGAGTAAACACCATGGCAAGCGCAAGATAGCAGCCAGTGAGCTTGGTATTTCTGAACGTACACTGTACCGAAAAATAAAAGATTATGACCTCGAGCAGTAAAACGATACAGGTACTATGCTTTGTGCTCGCTGCAGGATTTTTATGTTCCTGCAAGTTTAGCTTGTCGTTTTCCGGCGCATCAATTTCTCCTGATGTTAAAACCTTTTCGGTTGCCTCTTTTCCTAACCGAGCACCGGTTTTTCAGCCGTCATTATCCTATGAATTTACCAATGGACTCCAGGATAAAATTCAGTCGCAAAGCCGTTTAAAACTGGTTCGCAATAACGGTGATGTATCTTTTGAAGGCGAGATCACCGATTACAGTACCCGTGATGTAGCCATCTCGGGTGCCGATAATCTGGCTTCACAAACACGTCTCTCTATCACCATCCGGGTGAAATATACGAATCAGAAAGATACTAAACAGAATTTTGATCAGTCGTTTTCGCGCTATGCCGATTTCCCTACATCAAAGAACCTGAGCGAGGTTGAGAACGAACTGATAAAAAATATTGTAGATCAGATTACCGAAGATATCTTTAATAAAGCATTTATAAACTGGTAACCAGAATATGATCGAAAAACTGATCGGATATATTAAGGATGAAGCTCAACTCAATAACGATACACTGAGTGAGATTGGAGAGTTATTATCTCATTATCCGTATTCTCAGTTATTGCATTTTCTTTATTTGAAAAATATGCAGATGGTGAATCATGCAGGATTGAATGAGCAACTCTGCCGTTCAATGGCTTATATCACCAATAAATCACGGCTGTACCGGTTGCTGCATACTCCGGCACCTGTTCAGCTTACACCCGACGAGCCGCCCATTGAGCCGGTGAAGAGTGATGAACCTTCTGATGAGCCATTCCCCAAGCCACGTCTCAATCCACGTAAAGACCTGATGAAGCAGAATATCTCGCGTACTCTGCAGTATCAGATCGAAAAATCCAGAGCTGATACGACAACCTATCTTGTGCCTGTGATGGACGCAAAGGTAAATCCCGTTTTTCATCGCGCCGAAATCGTTTTTCTTGATTCTGATCATCCTGAAATACCGGTCGCTGACCTTCATTTTGTGAAAGTGAATCAGGACAAGCAACTGCTGTCTATTGATGAGCCGCTGAAAGAAGGAGCGCCATTGGACATAGATCCCAAAAAGAAAAAAACAGATTTGATTATTGATAATTTTATTTCTACAACTGCTGATACAAGAATTAAAGTCAACCCTGCTAAAGATACAACTGAAGACCTTTCGGCAAAAAGCACACAGGAGAACGATCACTATCTTACTGAAAAACTGGCAGATATATTTATTTTACAAAAGAACTTTGTTAAAGCAATTGATATTTACAGGCGTTTATCTTTGAAATATCCTGAAAAAAGCGTTTATTTTGCAGCCAAAATTGAAGAGACCGAAAAGAAATTAAATACTAATCCATAAATTTTACGTATATGACCATTATTCTGACCGTACTGATTTTTTTCATTTGTTTTTTCCTTGTAATTATTGTATTAATCCAGAACTCCAAGGGAGGCGGACTGGCTGCCAATATGGGCTTTTCTAACCAACTGATGGGAGTACGCCGCACCACTGATTTTCTTGAGAAAGCAACCTGGACACTGGCCGGCGGATTGATGGTACTCTCGCTGCTTGCAGGGCTTACAATCGGCAGAGGTACAGCAGAACAACGGAAATCCAAGATTGAAGAACAGGTGAATGCAACCATGGATCCTGCTGCCATGCAACAGAATTTTCCTACCGCTGCTCCCGGACAGGATCAGCAGCAGCAACAGCAGCCTGCACAGCAACAGCCGGCAAACTAATCCACCCGGTTCTGTTCCCTCTGATAAGGAGTTGTATTCCTTTGAATGAGCGTTACATAGCTGCAAAGCCAGTAGTTAATGTATTCTTTTGCGGCTGGTCATTATCCCTCTCCGTTGACGCTTCGTGTTTTTTTTGAATATGGATGCTGTATGTATTTATAAAGCCCATGACTCTTCTTAATC
>CAZRNJ010000274.1:0-3444 GCA_964601385.1 uncultured Bacteroidales bacterium
TAAAGGTAACATTCAACCGGTAGTCCAGAAACGGGTTCGGTGAAGTAGCTGTTTCAGAAGTGGACGGGCCGGTGAAACTGATTGTCAGCGGCTGCCATTTTACTTTTGTGCCTGTAACTTGCGAATGAATCAATATCACATGGATCGAGAGCGCCACGACAAAGAAGAATCTCAATTTTAGTTTCATATTTATTCGTTTTTATAAATTGAAAAAAACAATTTTACTTTTTGATAAAGGGCAATGTGTATGTATTATCGCAGGTATCAAACCGGATCATGTATAATCCGGCAGGAAGCATGCTTACATCAATGAAATTATCCTCCCCAAGTGTTTTGATTAAAACAACTGTACCGCCTATTGAATAAACGGTTGCATGTTTTGGCTGCAAACCTTTATAATAAAGAATGTTTTCCACAGGAGAAGGAAACAGTGTTGGCGATTGATTTTCTTCAACAATTGTTTCAGAAGCCACAACAGCTGGCAGTATTTCAATATAATCAATTCTTGCAAGTTCTTTATTATCAACTATACCGGTTACTTTAATCTCGTCACCTGGATTTAATAGGATATTCTGAACACAATTCCTGATCACAAGATTTGCGGCACCAGGGACTGAGTAGCCAAGATCCTTATTGGCAATAAACGTATCCACGGCAATATTGTTGATATATACTGTAAATGTTGACAGGCCATCGTTTTCGTCATAATAAGCAACGTTTATATCATAATTCTTGCTTTCGCAACTTATTGTTGTACTAATCGTTCCGGAAGCGCCGGTTGTTGATGAAGATGCTTTTACCAGTTTCCCGCCGGAGGCATACGATCCCGATTCAACCGAATAGCCTGCAAGATTCATGTTCTCGGCCTCAATAAGTCCACAGTATGATACCGGTGCAGCAACGGTTATTTTTACAGTTGCAGAGGTAGATACCGCATTGCTGTCATCGTATGCTTTTGCAGTAATATTGTAAATGCCATCGGGCACCGAGTTCCAGGCATATGTATAGGGAGATGAAGAAAGGTTTGCAAGTAAGGATGTACCATTGTATAATTCGACTTTTACAATATTACCATCGGGATCATTTGCAGAAATATTGAAGGTAATATTACTGCCTGTATTAAAGGTAGCATTGTTAGCGGGCTGCGATATTGAAACTATGGGATACTTGTTACTATTAGGATTAGTACTGGCATTTAAAGTATTGAGATAGATATTCCCTGCCTTCTGATAGAGCAAGACCCAGCCCGGGCCCTGTAAATCGGCAAGCGCACCGCCCCACCTGTAATAACTTACAGTACCATTAATCTTAACAGGTAATGACCAATTTCCATTAACATCCCTGACGGTGAACGCACCACCCTGATCCTGATCCATTCCACTAATTGCAGCCACTTCGCCGGTTGCAAGATCCCACTCAACAAACGGGTGTATCTGTCCACCTCCATGTGTGCCGTCAGAGGTCGTTTTACCTATATACACTGCATTAGCAGAAGAACCATCATAAACTGAACCTGCAAACCCGGCCTCCGTATCACTCTTCCTGACATCCCACATCAAAGCGATATGCCCACTGTTATTAATATCAAAGTCAGAGCCCTCGTTGGACCATTTATTGCCGGTTACAGAACCCAGGTCAGTGCCGGAGTTTACAAATGTCCCCCCTACGTTTACAGGGTTAAGACATTGCCAGGTTTTATCACTTTTTTTTGCAAGCATATAGAACTGGTTATTATGATATGTAACCTTCGGCGTGGACTCCCAACGACCGGTACTCAGGAGCGTCACATTTCCCCATACACCATTAATTTTCCATCTGTACGCATTAACATCTTCCGGTTTAGGATTCGAAGCAGTTTCATCTTTAAAATGCCACCAGCAGATAAGAATATTCCCGTTTTCATTTATAGCGATATCCGGCACATCCACCCTGTCGGCTGTTCTCCCGCCGTCAGTTTCACTGGCAACAATAACAGGAGTTTGCCATATACCTGAAATTTTTGTAGCATAATAAAGATTCTTGGACTTTCCGTCTTTGTTATTTCCATAAAGCACATGGGGGTTGCCATCTTTGTCAATTACCATCCTACTATATCCAATACAACTTGAGGTGGCAACGATTTCTTCAGCTCCCATCGAATTAATATTGCCCCCTGCCCTGTACTTTCCATCATAAAAAGCGTGAATTAACCCATCTGGGCCAACGGCTACACATCCATTGGTTGCAGTGCCAATCTGAACTTCAATTCCGAGATTTTGCGCGGTTCCGTACAGAAACGGGAATAACCCGATTACCAATAAAAGTTTTTTCATATTGCTAAAGTTTTATTCAGTTATTTATTAATAATAATGCTCCATGAATGATTTCCGACTGATAAAATGTAAAGTCCTGGTACAAAGCCCTTCAGACTGAATGTATGCTGGCCGGCATCGCTGTTAATTGTTTCCTGAAATACAACTCCGGATTGATTGATAAACCGGGCAGTAGCATTGCCACTGATGCCGGAAATAACAATATAATCACGGGCTGGATTAGGATAAACAATCCATTCAGGAAAAGTTGGATTAATTGCAGAAACAGTTACACTTTCAGTAAATTCGATATAATCAAACCTTCCCAATTCTTTATTATCCCTGTAACTCTTAACTGAAATAATATCGCCATTGGCAATGCTGTATGCTGTTTTTACTGTCCTTTCAACTCTGGTTTGCTCTTCGGCAAGAGCAGAACCAAGATCGTCTCCTGCTGTAAAGGTATCAATTACGGCACCGTTCAATTTTATTTCGTACCTTGAATTTCCGTCATTCTCATCAAAGTACCCCAGATTGATATCATACAGACCGGTACTGCATCCAAAAGTCATTGTTGCCTCACCTGATGCACCCTGCGTGGTAGAGGTAACTTTTACCATCTTCCCGTCTGAAGCAAAAGAGGCCGTTTCGATACTGTACCCTGCCAGAGACATATTTTCGGCTTCCACACGCCCGCATGAAGCAGAAATTGCAGTATCATTTATCTGAATGGTGACAGACGATGACGATGTACTTTTTGCACCATTATCAGTTGCTCTCGCGAAAATATAAAAAACACCAGAAGAAGATGGAGTCCAGGGCAATTCGAAAGGAGAAGATGTTATTTCACCTATCTCGATATTATCAACAAAATACTCAACCTTTGTCACAGTTCCATCAGGATCTGAAGCATTTGCACTGAACAGGATTGTTTCGCCAAGCTTAAAAACTGAATTATTCTCTGGTGAAATTAATGTAACCACAGGGGCTGCATTTCCACCGGTTTCGGATTTTAGCAACAATACCCAATCTTCGGTTGCTGATGATGGCGGCGATCCTATAGCTATATTTGAACCACCTGTTATCTGAAATGAACTACCCTCAAAACCACCTGTACGCGGATTAAACCATCGTGCCTCGAAAGTATTATTTG
>CAZRNJ010000275.1:0-3442 GCA_964601385.1 uncultured Bacteroidales bacterium
GTATTGATGTTGCTGCCGAGGCAGCAGCCATCCTGGCTCCCGGGACTCAGGTTGCTGTGTTTAAAAACTTTGGTACGGCTATGTTTCGTTATCAGAATATTGAAATTGAATTTGTGGGCGCACGCAAAGAATCATATCGCTCCGATTCCCGTAACCCGGACGTAGAAAGCGGCACGCTCAGTGATGACCAGCACAGGCGCGACTTTACCATAAATGCCATGGCTATCAGTTTAAACAGCACTGATTATGGCGAATTACTTGACCCGTTCAACGGACAAGCCGATTTGGAAGAAAGGATCATCCGGACACCTCTTGATCCACTTGTTACTTTTTCGGACGACCCATTGAGAATGATCAGAGCAATACGCTTTGCTTCTACCCTTTATTTTACAATTGAACCTCAAACATATAATGCAATCAAACAGAATTGTAATCGTATTGATATTGTATCTGAAGAGCGGATTATTGACGAATTAAATAAAATTCTGATGGCCGATACTCCATCAACCGGCTTTGGTTTGCTCGAAGATACGGGTATTCTTGCTTTGGTTTTACCTGAGGTTTCAAATCTCCGTGGAGTTGAATATGTTCATGGCCGTTCGCATAAAGATAATTTTGTTCATACGCTTAAGGTGCTTGATAATGTTTGTCTGGCTTCAGATAATCTCTGGCTCAGGTGGGCTGCCCTTCTTCACGATATCGGCAAACCGGCAACACGCCGTTATGATAACTCGTCCGGATGGACATTCCATAATCATGATTTTGTCGGATCAAAAATGGTTGCCGGATTATTCCGGCGTTTAAAAATGCCATTGAATGAGAAAATGAAATATGTTGAAAAACTCGTTGCGCTCCACCTCAGGCCTATTGCTCTTGTGAATGACGATGTCTCCGATTCGGCTATCCGGCGCCTGTTATTTGATGCAGGTGACGATACCGACGATCTGATGACGCTCTGCGAAGCGGATATCACCTCTCGATTTGAAGATAAGGTTAAACAATTTCAGCAGAATTTTAAACGGGTGCGTCAGAAACTTAAAGAGATTGAAGAAAAAGACGCTGTACGGAATTTTCAACCACCCATTACAGGGGAGATAATTATACAAACTTTTAATCTTCATCCCTGCCGCGAAATTGGCATGATTAAAAATGCTATTAAAGAGGCCATTCTTGATGGTGTCATTCAAAATAATTATGACGAAGCGTTCAGATATATGCTTAAGATAGGAGAGCAGATGGGAATTAAAGCTGTACTACGGAAGGACTGACTGTTTTTTTTATCTCAATAAAATAACATAAATGACAATCTGACAGCATGATTTTATTTTTCGGTTTGATGCGTAGTATTAATTAAATGCTTCATTAATAGTTTTTTACATCTAATTTAACATTGTATACCGGTGTTTTGACGGCTTTGTTTTTATTTGGCACAAAATATGTATAGCCATTGCCGAACATATAGAATTATTTATTAACCGTTAAACAATAAGAAATATGGCAAATGTTAAGATTAAACCATTGGCCGACAGGGTTTTAGTTGAACCTCACCAGGCCGAAGAAAAAACCGCAAGCGGTATTATCATTCCTGATACAGCAAAGGAAAAGCCGCAAAAAGGTACAGTTATCGCTGTTGGTAAAGGAACAAAAGATGAAGAGATGGAAGTAAAAGCAGGTGATACTGTATTATATGGTAAATATTCAGGAACTGAACTGAAAATTGACGGCAAAGAGTATTTGATGATGCGTCAGACCGACATAATGGCGGTTGTATAATCTTTTCTTATCGTAATTAATAACTTTTAAACTATACAGAATTATGGCAAAAGATTTGAAATTCAATATTGAAGCCAGGGAAAAACTGAAAGCAGGTATCGACATTTTAACCGATGCTGTTCAGGTAACCTTAGGCCCGAAGGGTAGAAATGTAGCCATTGAGAAAAAATATGGCGCACCCCAGGTAACAAAAGACGGTGTAACTGTGGCAAAAGAGGTTGAACTTACCGATCCGTTCGAAAATGTCGGCGCTCAGCTTGTTCGTGAAGTGGCATCTAAAACCAATGATGACGCAGGCGATGGAACAACAACTGCTACTATTTTGGCCCGTTCGATTGTTACGGTTGGAATGAAAAATGTTACAGCCGGCGCAAATCCGATGGATCTGAAAAAAGGAATTGATAAGGCAGTTGAAACGGTTATTGAAAGCTTAGGCAAGCAAAGTAAGACGATCTCTGACAGCAGCAAGGAAATCGAGCAGGTGGCTACTATCTCTGCGAATAACGATACCTTTATTGGTAAACTGATTGCCGAGGCAATGGAAAAAGTAAAAAAAGAAGGCGTGATAACCATTGAAGAATCAAAAACAGCCGAAACAACAGTAGAGGTAGTGGAAGGTATGCAGTTTGATCGCGGATATATTTCTCCATATTTTATTACCGATTCAGAAAAGATGGAAGCCGTGCTGGAAAAGCCGCTGATTTTAATCTGCGATAAAAAAATATCTTCAATGAAGGATTTGCTACCCGTGCTCGAATCTATTTCGCAGGCCGGCCGTAGTTTGATGATCATTGCCGAAGATGTGGAAGGCGAAGCGCTTGCTACGCTTATCGTCAATAAGATCCGTGGGGCTCTTAAAGTTGCCGCAGTTAAGGCGCCGGGTTTTGGCGACCGCCGTAAAGAAATGCTTGAAGATATCGCAATCCTTACCGGTGGTGTGGTGATCTCCGAAGAAAAAGGGCTTAACCTCGAAGGCGTAAAATTTGATATGCTGGGGAATGCCGATAAAATTGCCATTGACAAGGATAACACTACGATTGTAAATGGAGCCGGTGACAAGAAAAACATCAGTGCCCGGATTAATCAGATTAAAACTCAGATCGAAAACACAACATCTGATTATGATAAGGAAAAACTGCAGGAACGTCTTGCCAAGCTGGCGGGCGGTGTTGCCGTAATCTATATCGGAGCTGCCTCGGAAGTGGAAATGAAAGAAAAGAAAGACCGGACGAACGATGCTCTTCATGCTACCAGAGCTGCGGTTGAAGAAGGGATTATCCCGGGTGGCGGTGTAGCTTATCTCAGGGCTATCAAAGACCTTGATGGTTTAAAAGGTGATAATCAGGATGAGCAAACCGGTATCAACATCATTAAACGCGTTCTTGAAGAACCTATTCGCCGTATTGTAGAAAATGCAGGTATTGAGGGTTCTGTTGTCGTGCAAAAAGTGATGGAAGGGAAAGATGATTTCGGATTCAATGCTCGTACCGAAAAGTATGAGAACCTTTTTAAAGCAGGTGTCATTGACCCCAAAAAGGTTGCACGTGTTGCATTGTTGAATGCCGCTTCAATTGCTGGTATGTTCCTCACAACCGAATGTGTGATTAATGATAACCCTGAAAAAGAGAAAACTCCTCCCATGCCGGGTGGCGGAATGCATGATATGATG
>CAZRNJ010000276.1:0-3422 GCA_964601385.1 uncultured Bacteroidales bacterium
CATTAATTGATGCAACGGCAAACACTGAAGGAGGTATGGTAATTAGCAAGTCGTTCCCGAAACAGCAGGTACGGTATGTGCGGTTAACTATTACCGGTTGCACGGGTAGTAATTGTTCATCAAAGAACTGGATAAACCTTTTGGAATTTATGGTATATGGTGATACAATTAATGAATCACTAATAAAGGCACTGACAGGTCAGAAAGAAATATCGAATGGAACATTGGCTATTTATCCTAATCCATGCAACAACAGGTTAAATATTACCATTAACAACACAGAAAAAAATAACTATTGCATTAAAAACCTGAATGGATTATCTGTTGCTGAAGGTCGGTTAAAGGATGGTTATATTGATGTTAGTTCATTAAAAGCTGGATTGTATTTTCTGTTAATTGATGGGACTATCCTGAAATTTGTGAAAAAATAAGGTTTTGAATTATAAGAAGGATGGGGCAACATATCTCCCATCCTTCTTTACTAAAAAGGCATTGTTTTGTCTATAATACTCCCCTGAATTAAGACCACTGGTTAAGTTAAACTAGTAAATTTAAACTTAACCAGTGTATTATAAAAACACAAAGACAAAAACATTCAAGCGCCTTCAAGACTAAAGTAGCCATTGAAGCATTGCAGGAACGGGAATCCATAAGTGAACTTTCCAGCAAGTATGGTATCCATCCAAACATGATATCACGATGGAAAAAGGAGTTTATAGATAGGGCTCCGGAGCTTTTTGACAAACCGGGGCAAGAAAAGAAAGGAGACGTTGATATGGAGAAATTTTATGCCAAGATCGTGAAAGCTTCCCCTAATTAGTCAATCCTTATAATGTCTTAAACCCCCAAATAACTGGAGTAATTATAAAAAACAGATCAGGTCTGCTTAACTCTACAAATTATGACAAAAACAAAAAGAACGTTTACAGCAGAAGAACGCTTTTCGATAATCAGAGAGCAGAAAGAGATGGTCGCCTGAGGCGGATTTAGTGCAGGTTGGTCCCGAAAACTTTCGGGATACTCCGAAACCCGCCCCCGGAAACCGTTAATCCTACCAGTTAAGTATCTTCAAATAATCATATTCAGCCGGATCAGGCAAATATTTCTTAGCTGACTCATAATCGGCCGGAGTAATATATTGAAGATTTTTACGGAGAACAGTTTGTGCCCGTTGAGAATCAATATTTACAAGTCGCGGTTTAATCTTGCCATCGCTGCCCTCAAGATCTTTTAAGTAGATGGGTGCAACATCACCTTTGGGATCAACATAGACAAGACAACCCGTTTTTCCTTCGTGGTAAAGAGTATGCACACCGGTACCCAGTAAAGTTGAATACGACAAATCGAAAGCAATCGGACGGCAGCAGCGAATCTCGTACCCCAGTTCAACCGGACGGCTCTTAACCTTAACGCCCAGTTTTTGCAGGCGTTCCTGAACCAGAATATTAAAGATATGCGCTTTACTTACATTCCCCAACTCTGGATGACCGTGATCATCAAAAGTAAAATTGATGCCTGTACCAATAATATCTTCCTCAGAAAGGAAATGGAAAACGCCTTCGCTGATGATGGCAACCCCATAGTCAACATTAAGAATTTTACGTTTTACAATGGCCGATACTACCATTCGCACAATTTTATCAACTGTAATCTTCGTTTTATTAAACATTTCAGGAATGATAATCATCGGATAATGACAGGCAGTACCAATTCCAAAAGCAAGATGACCTGCTTCCCTGCCCATGGCAGAGACAACAAACCAGTTACCGCTGGTACGTGCATCCTCATAAACGGTTGAAGCAAGTTTTACACCTTCTTCTTTGGCCGAATGATAACCAAAGGTAGGGCTGCCTTCGGGCAGCGGAAGATCGTTATCAATTGTCTTGGGGACATGAATATTTTTTACATCAACCTTATTTGCCTGCAAGTACTTTGCGAGCCGGTTGGCCGTAGTTGCCGTATCGTCACCCCCAATGGTAACAAGCAGTTTTACATTGTTGTCAACAAAAAAATCGGGTTTGAACTCGTTATCTTTTGGCTTATATCGGCTCATTTTCAGCGCCGAACCGCCACGGGTAAGGATATTATCGGCAAACAGAAAATCAAGCTCATCAAATTTTGGTTCAACAAAAATACCAGCATAACCACCCTGTATGCCAAGAACCCTGAAGCCATCGGCCAGAAATGCCTTGGTAACCGAACTTATCACTGTATTAATACCCGGAGCCGGTCCGCCGGCACATAAAATTGCTACTGACTGTTTCATATTTATTATTTAATTATTAATTACACCATACAACTATAATTCATTTCCACTGTCACCAACCACAAACATCTGAAAAAAACAGGACATTCATACAATGATTAAAACTGAGATATACGGAAAGGGGATGACAACAGGGAGGCCAGTTCTTCGCCTGCCTTTAACATATCCTCATCATCCTGCTGATAATACCAATAAACGGTAACCTTCGATTTACCTGATTTCGACAGTTCATCAAATTTTTTCAGAATATTCAACAACTGCCGGGATGAACTGGTATTAAAATATTCGAGTTTAATATTAATGAGAGTGTAAGGACACGGTTTAGCGATATACTTCTCGGCCCATGTGATATATGGTTGATAGAAGGCAACCGGATCTTCAGGGATTGAGTTCCCCTGAATCTCAATAATTCCGTTTTCGGCATCCATACTGATGGATGGCGTTTTTGAAGTGCCCTCGATAATAAGGTTATTCATATCAACCGAATACAAGTTTGCCGCTAAATTAATTACTTTTCAACAATATAAAAAATATATTCGTAAATTGTTGTATCTTTGATTACGCAAATTAATGTGAACAGTTGGTAACGAGTTAAAAAAATAAGAGATAATAAACACTTATTCATGTTTCTACAAAAACTAATCTTAATTAATTTTAAAAATTACGAAAATACAGAAATTGAGTTTTCACCGGATATCAATTGTTTCATAGGCAACAACGGTGTAGGCAAGACGAATCTTCTAGATGCCATATATTATTTGTCGTTATGCAAAAGTTATTTTACTTCAATTGACACACAGAACATACTATACAATCGTGAATTCTTCACCATCCAGGGTGTATATGAACTTAAAGGAGAAAAGGAAGATATTTATTGCGGTGTAGTAAAGAACAAGAAAAAAGTATTCCGGCGAAACAAGAAGGAATACGACCGGCTAGCAGACCATATCGGGCTGATTCCGGTGGTGATGATCTCCCCGTTTGACAGTAGTTTGGTTCTCGAAGGCAGCGAAGAACGGAGAAACTTCATCAACAGTGTTATTTCGCAATACGACCATGAATATCTCCATAATTTGCTCCGGTACAACAAAGCCCTGCAGCAACGCAATAAACTGCTAAAGGACTTTGCGGTACAGGGAAAAATAGATAAAGATGT
>CAZRNJ010000277.1:0-3382 GCA_964601385.1 uncultured Bacteroidales bacterium
TATTAGCGTTACCTATGATAAGATACAGGGAGGCAGTCAGCGGCAAATCTTTGAAAATATGCAGACAGCACTTTACGAGTACATGAACAATCAGGCATGGACCAATCATGTCTTTTCTTATGAAGAACGGATTGAATGTGCCATCTATATCAATCTTGACGAACAAGTAAGTCAAACCGAATTTAAAGGCACCATGCAGATTCAAACCGGCCGGCCTGTATTTAATTCCGGCTATAAGACAACATTGCTTAATTATCGTGATAAAGATATCCAGTTCACTTATATAGAAAATGAGCCCCTCGAATTTACAATCTCCTCTTTTACTTCAAACCTTACTTCATTGCTGGCTTTCTATGCCTATATTATTATCGGGCTTGATTACGACTCGTTTTCGGCCGAGGGAGGAACGGAATTTTTTCAAAAAGCCGAGACCGTAGTGATGAATGCACAAAGCGCGAAGGAAAAGGGATGGAAGGCGTTTGAAAGTTCTGATCATAAAAACCGTTACTGGCTGATTAATAATATTCTGAATGACAAGTACCGTCCGCTGCGATCATTCTATTACACGTATCATCGCTTAGGGCTCGATATGATGGCTGAAAAGCCAAATGAAGCACGTAGTGAGATGATGAAAGCAGTGGAACAATTGCAAACGGTCTATCGCTCCAAACCCGATCCGTTTATGCATTATCTGAACATCCTGTTTGATGCTAAAACAGAAGAGTTTATCAATGTATTTAGTGAATCGCCTATGGATGAACGGACAAGGGTGGCCCGCATCCTGATGGAGGTTGATCCCCCCAATGCCGGCAAATATAAACAAATGCGCGACCAGCAGCAACAATAAACTGCTGTTATGATCAGATCATTAACCATTGAAAATTTTGCCCTCATCAACCGTATCACGATTGAGTTTAAAAAGGGGCTTACTATTATTACCGGAGAAACCGGAGCAGGTAAATCTATTATTATTGATGCCCTGTCGTTATTGCTTGGTCAGCGCGCCGATAAGCAGGTACTGCGTGATACAAACCGGAAGTGCATTGTGGAGGCAACGGTGATTGCAACCGAATATGCCCTGAAATCACTGTTTGATGAGATTGATGTTGATTATCAGGATGAAGTGATTCTGCGTCGTGAGATACAGCCCACGGGCAAATCAAGGGCATTTATTAATGATACGCCGGTTGATCTTAATACGCTTAAAACAGTGGCTATGATGCTGATTGATATTCATTCACAGCACGAAAGTTTATCGTTGGCCGATCACCGTTTTCAGATGAAGATGCTTGACACTTTTGCTGCAAGTAAACAGCTTGCCGATGATTATGCTGCCGTCTATCAGGAGTATGTTCATTTGCAGAAGCAATACAAAATGACTGTTGACGAGCAAGGCCGGGCGTTGGCTGATTTCGATTATACTTCGTTCCAGTTTAAACAATTGAATGATGCAACTCTGGTGCCTCACGAACAGGAAGAGTTGGAAATGGAACTTAACGAGATTGAGAATATCAGCGAGATTAAGGAACACCTGAGCCATGCTACACAACTGTTATCCGGCGACGAACAGTCGTTGCTTTTAATTCTAAAAGAGATCTGTTCACATACAGGTAAATTGTCGGGTATCTTCTCAAAGGCCGATGAATACAGCCAGCGGCTCGATGGATGTTATATTGAACTGAAAGATATTGCTGCCGGGATGGAATCGCTTGTTGAACATGTAGAGTTTGATCCGCAGCGATATGAATGGGTGAAGCAGCGTCTTGACCTGATTTATTCACTTGAGCAAAAGCACCATGTTAAAACAGTAAAAGAACTGATTGATATTCACGGCCGGTTGAAAGAAAAACTTGATCTGATCGGGAATGCCGAGTATAAAACAGGAGAGCTTCAACAATTGCTTGAAAAAAAGAAAGAACAGCTTACTGCACTGGCTGCTAAACTTACGAAACAAAGAACTGCAGCCATTCCGCGTATGGAACAACAGGTGGCCGCATTGCTTAAACAGATGAGTATTGCCAATGGTATGTTTAAAGTGGACAGAACGGATACTCCCGACTTTACTCCGTTTGGTATGGATAATATTTCGTTTCTTTTTTCTGCCAATAAAAACGAAAAAATACAGGATATTGGCAAAGTGGCATCGGGTGGGGAGTTATCCCGGCTGATGCTTAGTATAAAATATTTAGTGTCGGCAAAAATGGCTCTGCCGGTTATTATTTTTGATGAGATAGATACCGGCATATCCGGAGAAACAGCCGACCGGATGGGTAATATTTTACGCGAGATGGCCGGCAGTATGCAGGTTATCAACATTACCCATTCGCCGCAGATAGCGGGCAAGGGTCATCAGCACCTGCTTGTATATAAAAAAGATGATGAGCATAAAACAAACACTTATGTGCGATGGCTCACCGGCGAAGAGCGTATTTTGGAAACAGCACGGATGCTAAGCGGCGAAGAGCTGACTGAAGCGGCTATTGCCAATGCCCGTGAACTGTTGCATTCAGTTATTCATTAAACCAGAAAAAAATATACAATGAGCAGATTATTGGAAGGGAAACGGGGGATTATTTTCGGAGCGCTCAACGACCAGTCAATCGCATGGAAGGTAGCCGAGAAATGTTACGAATACGGAGCATCTTTTACGCTCACCAATACTATGGCATCGCTGCGGATGGGCGAAACGGAAAAACTTGCGCAACGCTGTAATACTATTACCATTTCGGCTGATGCAACCAATCTGAATGATCTGGAAATTTTGTATAATCAATCAATGGAAAAACTGGGAGGCAAAATTGATTTTGTCCTTCATTCCATTGGTATGTCGCCCAATGTTCGCAAAGGTAAGCCATACGACGATATAGATTATAATTATTTTATGAAAACACTTGATATCTCGGCATTGTCTTTCCATAAAGTATTGCAGGTAGCCAAACAGCTCGATGCGCTTAATGAATGGGCTTCGGTTGTGGCTCTGACGTATATTGCCGCTCAGCGTACTATTCATGGTTACAATGATATGGCTGAAGCAAAGGCACTGCTTGAATCTATCACCCGCAGTTTTGGGTATATGTATGGACGGCAAAAAAAGGTGCGTGTGAATACCATTTCGCAGTCACCGGTGATGACTAAAGCGGGCAGCGGGATTAAAGGTATTGATAATTTGCTCGATTTTGCCGACCGGATGTCGCCTTTAGGAAATGCTACCGGTGAGGATTGCGCAGGATTATGTGTTGCGCTTTTCTCTGATCTTACGCGGAGGGTAACCATGCAAAACCTGTTTAACGATGGCGGCTTTTCTTCTATGGGAATGAGCAGTGAGGTTATGGAACGATACAATATCGGATTTAAAAAGGAAGTTTACTGATGAGAACTATAG
>CAZRNJ010000278.1:0-3377 GCA_964601385.1 uncultured Bacteroidales bacterium
CTAAAATAACAGCCTAGCAATACTTTGGCAAGGTGTAGTTCACCGGATGCTTACTAGGAAACAATCGAGAAAAAGTTTATAAAAAGGATAAACTTTTCTGCAATAATTCTTTTAAATGACTGATTATAAGAGATATAAAATCTAAGAAAGTTACCCGCAGTTACCCAGCGAATTTTTTGAGGTTACGGGTAATTGCTCGGGTAACTTTTTTTTGAAGTTTTATGAGTTTTTATGAAGGGTGGTAAAAACACAAAACCCTCATTTATAATCTTTTTGATTTTAAATGAGGGTAGAGTTGCGTTATAAAGTGGAGCTGGAGGGATTCGAACCCTCGTCCAAACAAGGAATAACGGTGCTTTCTACATGCTTATCTGTTTATTGATTGTAGGGCAGGGCCTGGCAAACAGAAGCCGAGCCATACCTTAGTTCCTGTTTTTCGTTGCAGCAACGGAACAATGTTGCAACTATCCCTGCAGATGATGCGTCCTGTGATCCGGCCGGGTAGGGCAGCCAACCGGCAGAACGGCCTGACGCAGTACCTGGTACCGCGTTAATGCCAACCCTTTATCAAAGGATTAAGCTGCAAGCGCGAAAGTTGTTTCGCCATTTGATGTTTTGCATCCCAGATTACGGTGTGTGATGCCTGGACCGGCATGCTTACCTCGCCATACGCTTGCTGTCAAAACCAAAGCAGCCCCATATGGGTATGTAAGGATGTTTGAAAGAACATATTGCAAAGATATTAACTTTTTGCTTTTTTCAGTTTGCTGATGG
This sequence comes from uncultured Bacteroidales bacterium, assembly GCA_964601385.1. GTDB lineage: Bacteria > Bacteroidota > Bacteroidia > Bacteroidales > JBBRXJ01 > CAZRNJ01. The sequence goes on from CAZRNJ010000278.1 coordinate 775, forward strand.
TGGCTGCAGGATCGGCAGAAGTGAATACTGAATTACCGGCTACGAGAATGTCTACACCTGATTCGTATAAGCGTTGTGCATTGCTGAGGTCAATGCCCCCATCTACCTCTATCATTGTATTGGTATTCTTGCTTACAATCATCTGTCGTAGTTTCTTTATCCTGTCGAATGAATTGCTGATGAATTTTTGTGCCCCAAACCCGGGATTCACTGTCATCAGCAGGATCATGTCGGCATATTCCAGTATATCTTCAAGTACGGATACCGGGGTGTGCGGATTAAGGGATACGCCGGCTTTCATTCCCAGCGATTGAATGGCATTTACTGTACGGTTCAGGTGTTTGCATGCTTCGTAGTGCACGGTGAGTACCGATGCGCCATGCTCCCTGAAACTTTCAATATACCGGTCGGGGTCAACAATCATCAGGTGTACATCCAGCGGTTTTTTTGCAATCTTTTGAACATATTTTAACACGGGCATGCCAAACGAGATGTTGGGTACAAAAACGCCATCCATAATGTCGCAATGGATCCAGTCGGCATCGCTGGAATTAAGCATTTCAATATCACGCCCAAGATTCCCGAAATCCGCTGCCAGTATTGAGGGTGCTACTAATTGTTTCATAATTTTTATTAAAAGATTTTAAGAGAAATTCATCTGAATTCCTCTTTAAAGATAAGCATTAAGTCCTGAATACGAAAAAAAGTATCAGCCCAGATAGGTTTTAAGAATTTTATTTCGACCAACATGGTTTTTCAAATGTTTTATGGCTTTGTCTTTGAGTTGTCGCACCCGTTCGCGCGTAAGGTTTAGTTCTTTGCTGATTTCATCCAGCGTAAGCGGATGATTGAAGTTAAGTCCGAAAAACATCTGAAGAATAGATTGTTCACGAATTGAAAGGACTGATAATGACCGGCTGATTTCCAGCTTTAGCGACTCGTTCAGCAGTATATTGTCGGGGCTTGGAGTATCAGTGTTTGGAATGGTTTCATGTATGCTTCGTTCATCTTCCTCGTAAACCGGCGCATCCATGGATATCGGTTTGCTAGCCGATCGGAGATATTCGCTGATTACCTCCTGATCTATACCTATGGCATCCGATAATTCGGTAAGCGATGGCTCGCGCTCGTATTTTTGTTCAAGTGTTGAAATTGTTTTTGAAATCTTGTTCAGCGATCCTATTTTGTTTTGCGGAAGCCGCACAATGCGCGCCTGCTCTGCAACGGCCTGTAATATCGTTTGTCTGATCCACCATACGGCATACGAAATAAATTTGAACCCTTTTGTCTCATCAAACCGTTCGGCTGCTTTAATCAGTCCCAGATTCCCTTCATTGATAAGGTCAGCAAGCGTCAGTCCCTGGTTTTGGTATTGTTTTGAGACCGAGACAACAAACCGCAGATTGGCTTTTACAAGTTTATCTAAAGCATTCCTGTCTCCCTGTTTTATCCGCTTTGCAAGCTCAACCTCTTCGTCCGGTGTCAGAAGTTCTATCTTGCTGATTTCATTCAGGTATTTATCAACCGATGAGCTGTCACGGTTGGTTACCTGTTTCATTATCTTGAGTTGTCTCATAAATTGGTTAATTTAAGGTGTTTGGTTTTACTGCTTACGTGTTTATACGTTTCGAAAACCATTAAGGTTTCATTTTGTTGATAAGTTATTCAGGTATTTTTTTTACCATTTTTGTTAAATATCTGATTATTAATATTATAAATAACGATGTTTTAATGTCTTTTGTTGTACCGGAGAACTAAATTAATTATCCCAAATTAACCCGTTCTGATTATTTCGGAAGGTATATCAATCCGCAATTTTGCTTGTAAAAGGATAAATTGTTTACCGCCTGTTTAAAGTCAGTGATTGATTTTGCCCGAGTCGGCAAATATCGTTTGCTTTAGCTAATTTTGCAAAAACAAAATTGCAACATGTTGGATAAAATTTTTGCGATATTTAAAAATAAATATGCTTTAAGCATCATGATTTTTTTGGTGTGGCTTTCGTTTTTCGATGCCAATAACCTGGTAGAGAGGTATAAGATGTTACGAAAGATTGGTCGTTTGAATTCAGATATTCAATATTTTAACGAGCGTATAAAATATAATAGAGATAAGCTTCGGGAGCTAAATACCGATAATAATACGCTTGAGAAATTTGCCCGTGAGCAATACCTGATGAAGAAAGATAATGAAGATATTTTTTTGATCGAAGAGCCGTCCCGGACATATAAACCGTTGAAGTAATTTTTCTAAATCGGGACAAACCCAATTAATTCAAGTAGTTCGTCTTTTTGACAATATTTTTATTGAATAACTATGGTTTAACCGGGATTTTGCAGTTGAAAAACTGCAAACAGCTCAAACGGTTTTTTCAGTTGAGCGTATCTGGTAACTCCTTGTTCGCTATAGCCATGAAATAGCAAAAGCGAGCCGCCAAAGAAAATCTTCCTTTGGTTTATGCACTACAAGGATTGATTTTCAAAAGCGTTTATCAGTTATCAACTAAAAAATCAGGGTTTAATTTATCTAATCTATTTGAAATTATAATTCTAGTGTTAAGTTAAATATAATATGACGTAATATTAAGTATTATTTGTATATTT
>CAZRNJ010000279.1:0-3367 GCA_964601385.1 uncultured Bacteroidales bacterium
CCGATAATGGTTAATATCTTCATTTAATCGTATAGTACTCTTTAAACCAATCAACAAACCGCTTCACGCCTTCAGCCACAGGTGTTTCCGGCTTATAATCAAAATCATCAATGAGGTCTTTTACATCGGCATAGGTTGCCTTAACATCGCCCTGCTGCATGGCGACAAAATTTTTGATGGCCTCTTTACCGGTTGCCGTTTCAATGGCTTTAATAAAATCAAGCAGTTTAACCGGATTATGGTTCCCGATATTATACACTTTATAGGGAGCGCGAGATGACGACGGGTCGGGTAATTCGGCGTCCCAATAGAGATTTGGAAACGGAGGATTTGCCAGTACCCGTTCCAATCCTTCTACTATATCGTCAATGTATGTAAAATCCCTCATCATATCACCTTTATTGAAAATATCAATGGGTTTCCCATCCAGAATAGCCCGGGTAAATAGAAACAGGGCCATATCGGGCCGGCCCCACGGGCCATACACGGTAAAAAAACGAAGTCCTGTAACCGGCAACTGATACAGATGACTGTAGGCATGGGCCATCAGTTCATTTGATTTCTTGGTAGCAGCATATAAACTCACCGGATGATCAACATTATGTTTTACAGAAAACGGCATTTTGCCATTTAATCCATACACGCTAGAACTGCTGGCAAATACGAGATGTTTAATATGATAATGCCGGCATCCTTCGAGTATGCTTAAAAATCCATGAATATTACTGTTAATATATGCTTGCGGATTAGTAATACTGTATCGCACACCGGCCTGAGCAGCGAGGTGACAAACCAGATCAAATTTCTCATTGTTGAATAATTGGAGTACGAGTTCATTATCCTCAAGATTCATTTTCACAAACCGGTAGTTAGGATAAACAGAACTCTGGATAATCCTGTTGGGTTGAATTTCGTTGGTATTAATACCCGAACGTTCAAGCCGGGCATATTTTAAACCTGTATCATAATAATCGTTAATATTATCCAAACCAACAATGCTGTGATTTGTGGCAGCAAGCCGCCGCAACAGATGAAACCCAATAAATCCGGCAGTTCCGGTAATCAGAATCTTCATATATCATTTTCAATCAGCACAAAAATAGCTTTTTTCTGCAGCATGTCGCTACATACGCCAATATCATCTGGTGCCAGGCAATAGAATAGCAGTATCTTAATCTTAAATAAGATCAGTTTTTTTATAAATAACCTAATACGTAACCAAACAAATATAATAAATAGAAAAAAAGCCGCTAATATCACAATATATTAATAATTAATAATTTAAAAAATGTAACTGACAAAATGTCTTACAAAATTTTACTTTTTAAGACATTTTGACATACGTGTATCGTTGGCACCCAAATTGATAAATAAACAACAGAAAATAATTGTTAAACTAAAAAATGGAGGATACAACTATGTTACCGATTTTAAACAGAACCCATTCAATCCCGAGTTTGATTGATGAGTTTTTAAACAGCGATCTGTGGCCAATTACTGAGGCCAGTAGGAATTACTACAAAGTTCCGGCAGTAAATATCAGTGAGAATGAGAAAGATTACCGGATTGAGGTTGCTGCACCCGGAATGAAGAAAGATGATTTTAAGGTTGATCTGGACGACAATGTTCTTACTATCTCGAGCGAGATTGAGAACAAAAAAGAAGAGAAAAAAGACAACTATGTCAGACGCGAGTTCAGTTTCAATTCATTCAAACGCTCCTTTATACTTCCCGATTCGGTAGAAACGGAAAAGATAGGAGCAACTTACACCGATGGGGTGCTGCACATAACCGTACCAAAATCCGAAGAGACAAAAAAGATTACACGCAACATCAAGATTGCGTAAATGAACACAAAGAAGGCGGATATCAATGTCCGCCTTTTTTTAATATATTCTTTTAACAATATCCGTTGTTTTTTCTATTTTTACAATTCAATTCAATTATATATGCTCGACAAGCATAAAATAGAAGACCAACAAATCATTTTTGAGCCCAACCGCCGGTTAAACGGATGGACACTAAAAGTGATGGAGGACTGGGGCGGTAAAATCAAGAAACGCTTCATCACCAACCGTGAAAAAGCATTGTATCTTGAAGAGTTTGGAGAGAAACTAATTACAGATAATGAATTTTTCGACTGGTGGTGCAAAATTAACAATCTGGGCAAATATCATGTCAATTACTGATAATGCTCACAATCCGGAACAGGAATAATGCGGATAACGGAAATTTTTAAGAAACAAAAGTACACCTTTTCATTCGAGTTTTTTCCACCAAAAGACGAGATCACCGCAGTTGAGTTCGGAATTAATGCCGGACAACTGATGCGTTTACAACCCTCGTTCATATCTGTTACATATGGAGCAGGTGGTTCAACACAGGAACGGACATTTAACTTAGTTGACCTTTTTCAGAATAAACTAGGGCTGACTTGCATGGCACACTATACCTGTGTTAATGCATCGGCACAAAAAGTAGCAGCCGACCTCGACTACCTTTACAGCCGGAACATTGAAAACCTGATGTTACTGCGCGGCGACCCACCCAAAGGTCAACAATCATTTATTGCTACGTCGGCCGATTTTACACATGCCAGCGACCTGATCCGGTTAGCCAAAAGCCAGAATCATTTTTCAATAGGAGCTGCCTGCTATCCGGAGATGCATATTGAATCGAGAGACACTGATGAAGATATGCGATTTGTAAAAGAAAAAACAGAAGCCGGTGCTGACTTCCTTGTTACCCAAATGTTTTTTGATAATAGTTTTTACTATCGCTTTGTTGAACGCGCCAGAGCAGCAGGAATCACCTGCAGAATTATCCCCGGGATCATTCCGGTAATCAACTACCATCAAATTAAAAAATTTGTTGAAGTCAGCAATGCCACCATACCCCGCCAACTGGCCACTATTCTGGAAAGTTATAAGGACAATGAAAAAAAATCGTACCAGATTGGTGTTGATTTGGCCATTAACCAATGTGAAGACCTGTTAAACCATGGCGCACCGGGGATTCATTTTTACACACTTAATAAATCGCGTGCTGTAATTGATATCTACGAATCGCTGTCTCTGCGGTATAAATGCTGATGTCTTAATTATAGAAAACTGTTACTGTTGCATTGATTCCGCTTTTAGCCACAACCCTCATCCAGTGTGCGCTATAACCATCAGGGAAAATATAAGTAGCCAGCGCTCTCCCATCAGCAGTAACATCACAATGCTTTTGCCATTTTCCATTACCTGAAATATCAACCTGTATTTCAATTGTCGCTTTTCCACCGGAATTATTCATGAAATGTACTGCTTTTTTATCAAAACCGGTCATTAGATATGGGTCGGAGATCTGGCCTAACTGTACATCT